>JAEPLP010000002.1 GCA_017644375.1 Prochlorococcus marinus CUG1435 | reverse complement strand
TCTTTAACTTCACTTTCTTTTGATTCCTCTGCCTTTACTTCTGGCTCTATACTTTCTTCTTTAACTTCACTTTCTTTTGATTCCTCTGCCTTTACTTCTGGCTCTATACTTTCTTCTTTAACTTCACTTTCTTTTGGTTCCTCTGCCTTTACTTCTGGCTCTATACTTTCTTCTTTAACTTCACTTTCTTTTGGTTCCTCTGATTTTACTTTTAAATTTTCTATCCTTTGATCTTCATCTTTACTTAAAAGGAATTTTAATAGTTTTTTTAATATTAAGAAACCTTTTTCAATTCTTTTTGGACCTAAAATTGAGAGCAAAATTACTAAAATTATGAATATTTCAGGTGAATTTAAACCTAATAGTTTCATAAAATTTCATATTCTATTTTTATTTTAGTACATGCTAAAAATTTAATCTAATTATTCTCAAAAGTTGGTAAATAGAGTTCCCTATTTGATGCAATTAAACCTTCTTCTTTAAAAAAAATCTCTAGGTCTTTTAAATCATTCATATCTACAAATTCACCACAATTATCTAATATATTATTATGAGTGAAATTCCATAAATTATCCAAATATTCGTCATCGTCTGGAAATGCTACAAATTTTAAATATGTATTATTCAAAGCATATTCACTAGCAAAATCAGAATCTAATCCCTCCCTCTTAGCATCACAAAACACTTTAGCGAATCTTTTTCCCACAGAAGTTTGAGCACTTGATAAATCCAAATTACCTTGTATAGCTTTTACATTTATTGGTGCAATAAAAATAATTATCGGAAGAAAAATAGATACTAATATAAACAAAAAAATTTCCTTTTTAAATTTAAACTCAATATAAACTAGCAAAAAAAGTAATCAATTAGGCCTATTTAAGTAAAAGTACTTATTGTAAATTAAGAAATAAATAGAAACCATAAAATCAACTCCATATCTGAATTTATAATAAATAAAGATTAATTAAATTAAAAATTATATGTCTTCAAATATAAAGCTTAGAGGGAGGGGAGTTAACAGGATAATTACGAGTAAGGTCATGCTATCGCCTTTGGCAGGAGTTACAGATAACATTTTTAGGAGACTTGTACGTAAATGGGCTCCAAACTCTTTACTTTTTACAGAAATGATAAATGCCACAAGTCTTAAAAAAGGATTTGGAATACAAAAAATCAATCAAATAGATTTAGAAGACGGTCCAATTGGAGTACAAATATTTGATAATAGGCCATTTGCTGTTTCTGAAGCCGCGAAACAAGCTGAGGACTCTGGAGCTTTCTTAATTGATATAAATATGGGATGTCCAGTAAAAAAAATTGCAAAGAAAGGTGGAGGCAGTGCCTTAATTAAAGACCGAAAACTTGCTATAGAATTAGTCAAAAATGTCGTAAAAGCTGTCAAAATTCCTGTCACAGTAAAAACACGACTCGGATGGGATAGTAAAGAAGAAAATATAGAGGATTTCTTATTAAAGCTTCAGGATGCAGGAGCAACAATGATCACAATTCATGGAAGAACTAGAAAGCAGGGTTTTTCGGGCAAGTCAGATTGGGAAATGATCGGGAGTCTTAAAAGGTTATTAGAAATTCCAGTAATTGCTAACGGAGATATCAAAAATCCAGATGACGCTCTTAATTGTTTAAAAAAAACAAATGCTGATGGTGTAATGATTGGAAGAGGGATTTTAGGATCACCATGGAAAATAGGAGAAATAGATTATGCCATTAGAGAAAATAAAAACTTTAAAGAACCAAACACAGAAGAAAAACTATATTTAATTATTGAGCATCTTGATGAATTAATAGAAGAAAAAGGAGATCACGGCTTGCTTATTGCTAGGAAACATATCTCATGGACATGTAAAGACTTTAAAGGAGCATCAAATTTGAGAAATAAATTGGTTAGAGCTGTTGATAAAAATGAAGTTAAAAAATTAATAAAAAAAATGATTAAAACTTTGAATAATGAAAAAAATATACTAGTTTAAAACAAATTTAACTTTTAAATGAAAATAATTAGTAAAGAGACAAGTAAAAGAGTTTGTGATCACATGAACAATGATCACATAGATTCAGTGCACAAATATCTTATTCATTATGGAAAGATATCAAGCTTTGAGAGTGCTTATATGGAAGAAATTAATAATAGTTATATAAAAATCAATTACGATGGCCAGTCAGCAATTATCAACTTTAAAAATGAAATATCTGAAGAAGAAATTCATTCAACCTTAGTATCAATGATTAAAGAGATTTAATAATTAAATAATTTATATAAAAAAATCTAATTTTTATTTTCATAGTAATCAGTTATCTTTTTACATTCCTCAAATGAAAGCATGCTTAATCTAGATGTGGCTTTTATTTTTAGAATCGCACAAACAGCTAATAAATCTGAGATATCAACATTAATTGCTTCAGAAAGCTCCAGGACCCTAAGACCTTTCATTTGTATGAAAAAAATCTTTTTTCTAAATTATCAGGAACTTTGAAATCAATGGGCTGCATTTTTTCCTAAACCTGCAACAAATGGAAAAGTTTGTTCATCTCCAAATATATCTTCTGCCGAAGAATTAGAAATATTATTTTTTTTATTTTGATCAGGCTTATTCTTTTCAATTTGATTAGAAATATTATCTTTAATGTTATTTCCAATTTCTTTTGCTAATAAATTATTCGTATTAGAAAATATTGAAAAAACTAATACACATAAGAACAAAATAATTTTTTTCATAAAAAAAATTTATCTAATACTATTGTCATATGCCAATAAAGTTATTTAGAAAAACTAAATTATTTTAAAACAATTCTAAATATATCAAAGTAAAAAATGTTCATCTTCTTAACTTATTTCTATTTTTGAATCTAATTAAAAAATAAAGACCCAATAATAAAAGAATTGCTAAAGAGTACTGATTAAGAAAAACATAAACTATATATACTAGAAATGGAAATAAGCATGCCCTCTTGAAATTTAATTTCTGTTGTTTTGACATATTTTTCCAATTTAAATATTCTTCCCATTGAAAAATCTTCTTCATTTTTCTTTTTCTATTATTACGATTAAACATAAATTTATAAATACAGTTTTAGTGATTCTTATATTAATAAACAATATTAATCTAAAATATCAAAATAATTTTTTTTCATTGAATAAAAATTATTTTTAAATAAAAAATGAACTCAAAACCAGTTTGGAAGATAGAAAAAATTGTTTTACCTCAACATGCGGACCATGCTGGAGTAATGTGGCACGGCACATATTTTAATTGGCTTGAAGAAAGCAGAATAAGTGCACTTTTTGAAGTAGGTACAAGTTATTTTGAACTTACTAAAAAAGGCTTTGATTTACCTTTAATAAATACTTCAATAAAATATAAATCGCCTTTATTACTTGGTGAAAAAATAACAATAGAAAGCGAATTCTATATTGAAAAAAGTCCACGGATTAATGTAATTTCAAAATTTCTTAATAAGAGAAAAGAAATCTTAACGATTGCTGAAGTCAATTTAGTCTTAATAAATAAACGAAATTTTTCAATAATAAGAAAAATACCAGATTTCCTATCGGAAGCATTTATTAGATTAAACGGTTGAAGTTATTATCGTTTTATTAAAAGATTTATTAAATTATTAATTATGAATATATTTCACGTTATTGACTCTTACCAATATGAAATGGAATCAAGATATCAAGAAAAATCAATGCTTACAAATCTTTTTACAGAGCATAAATTCCTAGGATGGTTAGGTTTGTTTATAGTATTTTTCTCTATCTTTGCAATTTTTGTTTTTCAATTTCTTGAGTGGGAAAGTAATGACAATAATAAAAGTTAAGAAGATTTATTGCTTATAATTCAACTGAATGATAAAAAAAATGGCTATCTACTTAAAAATAACTAACCCTACAGAGGTTGTTAAAAAAAAGACATCAAAATGGCTTACAGATATTACACCTGAAAGAATTGATAGAAAATTGGTCGAGGATGAAGTAATAAAAGGCATTATCGAGCAATTAACATTAGAGGGTATAAAAGGAGAAATATCAGCAATTAATGGGTTTGAAGTAAATGAATCTTCAGTAATAACAAAAAATAATTTTGTTATTAGAAAAACAAAAACTTTTTAGATAGAAAATAAAAATCTTTAATGAAAAATTTTTTTATTTTAATTATTTTTATCATTTTTTTAATTTTTATAATTGTAAGAGATTATCAAATTAAGAAGAAAAAGTTAAAATTAAACAATGCCTTAAATTCCAATTTCTTTATTCAAACAATTAATAAATTAATTGACGAGAACAAATACAATTTGTTAGAGGAGAGGATCAGATTAAGGGAAATAGATGCTTACGGTAACGAGGATTATAAAAAATGGATTGGCAATCCACCTCTTGATGAAAAAGCCATTGAGAAAAATATATTTAATGGATCTAAGCGATTTAAAGAGGGTATACCATACTTCTATGAAAAAGTAATTTTAAAAGAATTTGGAAGTACGGAATTATTTTTCGAAAAGTGGAGATCCTATTGTAATGAAAATCCTACTATTGATGATGAGATAATTGGATCTATTAGAAAGCTCGAGACTGAAGATTGGTTTGTTTTCATAGCAAGTCAAATTGAGAAATCATGCTTAATCCTAATAGAAAAAAACTACTCAAGTAAAAAAAAGGGAAACTACAAAAAAGGTATTAGATTTGAAAATCATTGTATGGAAATTCTCAAAAAAAATGGCTGGGAAGTAAAAGAAACCCCTATTACAGGAGATCAAGGGGTTGACTTAATTGCGTCAATAAATGATTTGAGAATATGTATACAATGCAAAGATCATGAAAAAGCCATTGGAAATAAAGCAGTTCAGGAAATTTCAGCTGGTAAATTATTTTGGAAAGGTACACATGCAATAATAGTCTCAAAATCTGGCTTTACAAAGTCTGCGCATCAACTAGCAAAATCAAATAAAGTGGAACTAATGAATGAATATCAATTAAAAGATTTAGAAAAGTTTATTGTTTAAAAAGTTTATATCAATTGAGTTAAGCCCTCTTTGTAAAGCAAAAGTGTTGTAAAAATTCCTGAGGCCCACATTAAACCTCTAGCTGTGGGGATATTAAATATATATGCACCAATATATAAAAAACGAAAAATAGGATGAATCAATGCTGCAATTATTGCAATATTAGAGTCAGTTAAACTAATCAAACAAAGAAGACATGCGGGTGCATGTAGGGAAATACTTTCCCAACAATTTTGATGACACCAAACTGCTCTTTTCCCAAAAGAAGGTAATTCATCGAATAAAGCCCTTGGAGCAGACATATTTTCAACAGAATATCCCGCTTTTACCCTCCCTATAGTTAATGGAATAATTGATAATAAAACAACACCAACTGATAGACAAAGGCTCCAGGCAAAAGCTACTTGCATATGATTTAAATAATATTATTAGCTTAATAATTGAAGCTCGTTATCGTGATAAATGAAAAATCATTACCATAGAAAAAACTTGGCAAAAAATGCTGTAATTTATAAATAAATCATTTATGGATATTTCAAAGATAGTTTTAATTTTTGGCATAAGTTTACTAATATATTCTGCTTTTCTGTTTTTAGGATTTTTTCTTAAGAATAAAAATTTAAAGGCACAGAATCTAAAAAAAGAAGAATAGATTATTAATGCCACAAAAATTTACTATTTTCTCAATATTTTTATATCTTTTTGAATATATTTATGGAAATAAAATTTGAACCAAATAATAATAAGGGATATTTGAAATTAAATAATTCAGTTGCTGGTATATGAAAAAATTTTATAAATTTCTTAAAAGTTTTCTATTTATATCACTATGGCTTATTTTATCCTCATTTTTAACCCAATATTGGAATACCTTTCATTGGGAATATGTTTACTTAAACTTCAGAAATATATTTGATAAAGAATTTTGGTTTGTTATAGAAAAAATTCTTTTAGGATTTGATATTGGTTACTGGTTAGAAGAAGCACTAAAATTCTTAAGTTATGAAATACCTAAAGAATCATTTAAATATTTACCAATTTATTTCGTATTAAAGTCTATTTGGATAAAGAATTAATTTCTATTTTTAATAGATTTTAATAAATTCCTTGAAATTCTTTAATAAAGTCGGTGAATTTATTTTTCTTAAAACAAATAAAGTTCCTTTATCACCTCTACAGATTCTAAGCTTATTGCTTAAATAAGTTATCTCTAACCACCCTAATTGTTCATTATTTATTTCTTTCATAGCCTTTATATTTTTTTTTCCAAATTTAGGACCAATAACACCAGCATGTGTAAATTTGACCCCAATTTTTTTTTCATTTATGTAGTTAAGTCTTATTAAAATGCCAGTACCAATAATTGATTTTATTCCTCTAGGTTTAAGTAAATTAAGACCATTTAAATTTAAGGGATCAAGAATTTGAAGGTTATCAATAAAAGGAGAATATTTTAAAAAAGGACTATTAGAACTACTCCACCTAAGCTCCCAAACACCCTGCAAATCATTTCTATCTTTGCTAAAGGAAAAATTATGATCAATTTCAAGTTGTTCGACCATATTACGTATACTCTCTGAATTTGGAGATTTAAGAAGTAAATTTAATAAATCATTTTCGGTTTCCATTTAAAATACGCTGAAGTTTATAGCTAAGGATAAATACTTACCTCAATATGCTATATTCTACCCAGAATATGTTGATTTGATGACAAAGAGCTACTGGCTTAAGAAAATTTCAATCCCAAATGCTGATTTATTTCTGGAATATATAAGGACAGTATTGCCTTGGATTAAATCTGTGGGAGGAGTAATAGTAAAAAGAGATTTAATACAAGAATCAACCTCAAATGAATGGGATGGAGGGCAGCTTGGATTAGTAATTGAATTCGAATCAAAATTTGCTGCTAAAAAAGCATTTTATTCTGAAGTATTTCAAAAATATCTGCAGTCCAGAGATTTAATGGAACTAGTTACTATAAGTACTCTTTAAACAATCAATAGCGACCTCACACAAACAACTTATAAGTATTTATTACTATTAAATTATTTATGTAATATTTATAACTTCACTAGCTATAGGATATTTTGCAAAATTTAATTGTAAAAGTAATCCGTTAATCAAATGAACTATTCAACAGAAAAAGATGATTATTTGATGACAACGCCATATACAAAGAAAATTCAGCAAAAATTTGAAAAGGTTAAATCTTTTTTAGAGCAAAATGGGTTTAATCCTTCATCAGAGAGCTTAATGCAAGATATAGTTAGCTCAGAAGAATATATTGCTAAAAATGGCTTATAAAATATCAGAATATATTCAGAGTCCTTAGATAATAAAAACCGCCTATTAGAAAAGGTAATAATATTCCAACAAATAAAAATATGGATTTCTTTGATTCGCCTTCTGATATGGGGTTAATTTCTGGTTCAATTGCAAAACCATTTTGTCTACCACCGCTTTCGGTTGTATAACCTTTTTTATTCATAAGAAAAATAATCTATGGAGATTATCTCATGTAAAAACTTATTTAAAAAAATTTTTTACATTTAGAATTAAACTAATTATAAGATCTAACAATTGATTTCAATCTGAGATTTCAATTTGGCAGCTTTTTTTAAAAGACCTACAACTTCCTTTCGGCCAGTAGCAAACTCAGCCTTGTTAAGTAACTCGCTATATTTTTTTGAGATTTCTCTATGGTTCATTTTAGATGTTATCTACTGTAATTATAAAGTTACTAAAAAAAGTTTTTGTATAAAAGATATCAAAAAAGCGTTTAAGTAACTTTACCTATTTAAACCAACCTTTTTTCTTTGGTTTAATCTCTTCTTTAATAACTTCTTTTTTTCTCCTAAATAATCCCTTTTTTTGGACTGTTAAATTCTCTTCAACAGGTTTAGATTTTCTGTTAAATAAGCCTTTTTTAGGTTCTTTAATTGATTCTTTTTTGTCGGAAATCTTTATTTTTTTTGGATTTGATTTTGAATTTTTGGGTTTGCTATCTGCAAATAAAGTTTGATATACAAAAAAACCAAAAACAGCAAAGAAGCCTAATGCCTGCACTAAAGCAGTTCCAAGATTATCAAACATTTAGGCCTCAACTCTGTATAGTGATTCTTTTTCTTTCGCTTCTATACACTTTTTATCATCAGACAAGCATTCAATTTCTGCCTTCTTCTCAGTATGAGAACTGCAGCCACCTGCATTTGCATTAGATATTGAAAACAAAGTTAATACCCCTAAAATTAAGGCGCATGAGGTGTAAATCGGTTTCATGAGTTTTATTTTTATTATGGAAAAATAATTTCGCAATTGCGAACATAATCTTCTCTTCTGCTAAAAGTATTCCCTTTTTTATAAATCTATTTGTAGTAATTAACTAAATCGATAATTAATATTGCTAATAATGAAAAACCTAAAATGAAAGGTAAATAAGGATATTTATTTAAAATTTTGTTTAGTTGATTTTTCGATGTTTGTTTTTCCTTTTTCTTTTCTCTAGGTGGTAAGCCTAACTCTTCCCTTCTCTTAGCTTCTCCCATAATTTTTAAACTATTTATGAATATTCTATATACCTAGTTTTAGTAGTGTATTGTTCTAGATTTAAATTATTAACAGTTAATTTAATTTAAATTTTGGATATATTAAAAATATAAAAAAAAATTTCATGATAGAAGTAGTTTGGTCAGTAAACATAATGATTGCAATTCTTATTATTGGTGTTGCCTGGGTTCTTTATTACATATTTACTTATGATCAAAAATTTACTTCCTAGATAAATGTCAGATAAAGATCTAAGCAATTTTCTAAAAAAAATAGAGCAACTTAATCAAATTGCTGAGCTAATAAAAAATAATCCTAGTAAAAAGTTATCCCTTTCAAAATGCAAGAATCATGATGAAGTAATTAAATTAACCACTGAATGGGGTTTTGATATTGGTAAAAGGTGGGGAGAATATTAATTGATTTTATTACCAGCATTATTAAAATTGCCATCAACATCAAATTAAATTATTAAGATTAATTAGTATTTCTTGTATTGAAGTTTATGAAAGAAATTGGAGATATAAAGTCAAATATATATAAAATAGCTGCTGTTACAGATAGAGGGCAAAGATTAAATAAATTAATTTCTCCTATGTATGAGGAAAAAGCCAATGAAATGGATGAATTGATAGATGCTCTTAAAGACTTTAGTTTTGAAATATCAGAAAAATTATTGTCTGGAGAGTGGGAATTGATTTTTTCTAATGTTGAATTATTTCGAAGTTCTCCTTTCTTCCTTGCTATTGAAAAGGCATTAAATGATGAATTTAAAAGTAATCTTTTTTTTAAATTACATCAATTGCAAGTAGGGTCCTTTGGCTTATCAACTATTGGGAGAATTGCTCAAAAGATTGATTTTGACAAAAAGGAATTTATATCTTCTTTTGACACTACAATATTTGGGCTCACAACAATTCCAATCTTAGGTTGGTTCAAACTATTGCCTACATTTGGTGGAAGAGTAATAACTCTAGCAAGTGATTTAGTTTTAAGAAAAAATTTGCTTGATATGAACTTACAAAAGACAAAAGTTTCCAAAGTTGATGGACTTAATAAGATTCCATTATTTAGTGAATTACTTATGGATAGATGGTATCCAGTTAAAGAGGTATGGAATAAGTTACCTTGGAATAAAGAATCGCCAAATTGTCAAGTTTCAATTGTATATTTAGACGAAGAAATGAGAATTATGCAGGATATGTATGGGTCTATTTTTATTTATATAAGGCCTTCAATTTCCTTGTTGAATTCAAATACAATCTCTAATGATTAATTAAAAGACTGATTAATATTTTAGTAATTTATAAAATAAATCCATTAAAAATTTATTTTAAAGATTAATTAATAAAAACATCTCGCATCTTAAATACAAATAGGTTATGTTCATAGTGAACATTTTTTTATTATGCTCAGAAATCAAGAAAAAAATTCAGTTGTTAGAGGAATATTCTTAGTAGGAGGATGGGGCTTAGGTCTAGACAGATTCTACGAAGGAGATAAAAAAGGGGGTTTTTTATCAATCATTGGTTGGAGTATCACATTTTTTAGTTTTATCTTTCTTAAATGTTCAGGTTATAAATATGTTGAGGGTGTGAAAAATTATTCAGATTATTCTCCTAACCCATTAATAGTATTACCCTTACTAGCAGGAGGATATGGTGGATTTCTAATAATTAAGAAGGCATTTAGATTAGCAAAGCAATTTGAAAATGCTGAATAATACTAACTGCAGGTAAATTCAAGATAATAATCCAGATCCTTTCAAATAAAATTTAAATAAGAGAATTACTAAAAGGTTTACAATTGCTAAGGCTACTAAACCATTTCTGTTTTTTACATCTAATTTCTTAACTAAATTAGAAAGATAAACTACTGGATTTTCTGGCTCTTTATTATCCAAATTTTATTTAAATATTAATTTGACAAGAAAATATCACAGTTTCATTTGAAGAATCAAAATTGTAAAGTTGAATATCCAAAAAGAAACAAATAATTTCTAACCCATAATCCCTGCATTTCTTAAAAACTCTTTACCCATATTGCCAATTACAAAAAATAGAGACAAATTAATTAAAAGGATTATTAATAATGCCAACATTTTATAGTTTGGATTAGTTGAAATGCCATCAAATCCATTATTAAGAAATCTTTTAAAAAGTGATTTGTCAATTTTTAGTTTTTGTTGCTCAGAATCAAGTTTTACTTTTTCTTCCGAAGAATCTTGACTACTTGCTTTCTCTAGAAATTCTGTAAATGCTTTAACATTTTCTTCTTTTTTAATCCCCTCATTAAGATCTTTATTGTCTTCATTCAAATTGGGGGACGATTCGATTGAATTATTTTCCTCAGGATTAAGTTTTGAATCTTCCAAATTAGTATTAAATGCTAGAAGTATATTACACCATAAAAAAAACCCACTCGATCAATTGAAGAGAGGGTTAGCTAAGGTTAAAGTTCTTACTCAGATAATAATTTATTTTAATAAAATTCGCGGTTGTAGCATAATGAAGTTTTAATTTAGATTAAATGCAAAGTGATTTTTTAATACATATGTTAGATGCGAATACTAAAAAAGCATGTAAAGATGATCCCTCAATAAGAGAAATTAAAATTAGAAATATAGAACATGCTATTGAACAAGCAGAATTGATGATAAAAGAATCAAAAATGAGCCAAGAAGAATTAATCTTCTTAAAAAGAAAAATATCGGACTCAAGACAGGATTTAGAAATACTTTATTTAATGAAAATTCAATGAATATAAATTTTTTAATCTTTTAAAAGAATTGAATTTTTGCAAAGAAAATTAATTTGTATATTTGAAGACTTATAAATTTTAAAGAGAATGTAAGAATTTTATAAAGTTTTTTATTATGTCTAAAAATAATCTATATATACCTTTAAAGGTTGTTCCATACATATTCATTTCAATTACTGCTATAGCAATAACAGCAGCTACATATGTAATTACTTAGTTTTATAAGCTATGTAAAGTTTTTAGATATTAAATAAATTAAAATATTTGTAATAACTAATTGTATGAATAAATTCAAAATAGCAATATTTACAATATCAATAATCATATTTTCCATTATTGGGATTAAAAAATTAATTTATATAAATCAAGTTAAAGATTTAAAAAATAAAGAAGAATCATTCTTAAATGAATCTATACGTGTTTTAAATAAATGCTTCGATCTAGAAAATAAAAATAAAAGAACTCTTAATAAATCAATTGAATTAATTGAGTATTGCTTAGAGGAATATGGATATAAAAAATGATTTCAAAACTTGAATGATGAATTTTCTTAATACTCCACTAATATGCAAATAAAAAATCTCTTATCAATAATCTTGTTATGTACCATAATTTTTTATTAATAATATTTTCCTAATTTAATTTTTTAAAATGACTAAAGTTAAATGTTATTATTTAGGAAATTTAAACTGTGAGGCTATTCATCTACAATCTGGAAGTCTTATTAGAACTGATGCCCCTTTAGATCACTGCGGTAAAGGTGAAAGTTTTTCCCCAACTGATTTATTAGCAACGTCTCTAGGTACTTGCCTGCTAACCATCATGGCAATCAAAGCTAAATCGAAAGGATTTGATTTGAAAGGTATATATTTAAATATTGAAAAACTAATGACACAAAATAGCGAGAGGAAGATAAAAGAACTAATAATAGATATTTTTATACCAAAGAGCACTTCTAATGAAACTATTGATTTTTTGAAAAAAGCTTCCAAAGAATGCCCAGTTACAAGAAATTTATCTCAAGAAATAGATATTAAAATTATTTGGCATAATGAATAAATCTCAAAAATAGTAATTACATAAAAAATAATGAAATACTTTATTGGAGTAGTCATTCTTTTATTTGGAATATATATAATGACAGACTTGGCATTAAAGACTAGGTATACAAGAAAAAGACTTTCAAAAGGAAAAAATATATCTTATAAATTTTAATATTGCAGATTAAGGAAAAAGATTTATTTTTGTACCGACAATTAAGGCATATTTTAGTTTTATTTTTTCACTATTTTTTGGTCAATCAAACTAATAAAAGGGATAATGAAATTTACATTTATTCCAACAGTGCACCATGTATAAATAATAAGAAAAATTATTTTTATAAATAAATTAGGGGGTAAAGTGAAAAATATTTTGAAAAACCCTCCAATGAATAATACCAGTATTCCAATCTGAAAAAGACCTTTGATTATCCATTTAAATCCATTCTTTTTAATGTTTATATAAAACCAGAAAAAAACAACACTAGATAACAATAAATATATAAAATTTATGATCATCTTTTTTTAGAAAATCCAATAAATTTGCCATTATCGAGGCATGATGATAATTATCACTTTTTTATCTGCTAATTTTTTTTAAAAATAAAAAAGTTATACAAAAAACAATAAAAATAAATTATTTTTTTAACTTTTCATCTTAGAACATTTTCGATTTTAGTAAATCAACTCTTTTTTGATTCACTCCCAAATCACTTTCTCCAACTCTTGATTCTGATCTTATTGATAAGATGTTTGATTCAGCTAGAAAGGATACTTCTAAGTCGTCCACATACTTCATCCATTTACTAGTTGCCTCAGCATGAAGATAATCGCCATCAATTTCTACAATCTCAGTTCTTGGAGTGTTTTCGATAAATGTTTTAATCTCTTCAAAAGGTTTCTCAATATTGCTAACCTCCCATTCTTCTCTTACACAATGAGCAATCTCTACACAAGGTTTTAGTTCTATATGAGAAGCAAATGATGAAGAAGGGAATAAAAAGCCAGAACAAATTATAATTGCCAAAAAAAGTATTTTCATTAACATTAGAATCTAACAACCCATAATCTAACGAATTAAATTACAAAATTTGTAATGACGACCAAATTTTTTTGAAGAAAAAAAATATTTATTTATTCAGGATTTGGTATGTATTTCTAATAATTCGCAAAAAAAAAGATCTCTCAGAGAGAGATCTTTAAAAATTGATTTAGATCAAGTGTTTCCTTGTTTCCACTTAAATAAATCAATTCCTCCTACACACCCTTTTAATATCACACCTAAATTCAAAATATGTAATACCTAATAGACCTGTATCTTAACTGTCACATCCCAAAATTACAAAAAGTACTCAAACTTTGCGGTCGAGTACTTTTACAGTAATCAGAAAAAAGTGTGTGAGGAGTTTCTGATACATTTAATTTACTCCGTAGGTAATTAAAAAGGCTACAGTATAAATTACTAATTATTTCAATCTTTCAGAAAATTGGCCGTTGATGAAAAAAATAATCATAAGCAAAATAATTCATGAAAAGTATTTACAAAAAAATCATTTTTATTATTCCGGCAATTGCTCTAGTATTAGTAATAGTGTGTGTTGTCAAATATTCGCTTACTTATATTGAAAATAATCCCGAAAAATACTTCCCTAAACAAAAGGGAGACAATAATTAAGTATAAATTCACTTCAAAAAATATATAAAGTGTCTTAAATATGTTCTACATAGATAGCTTGAGTCATGAAAATCAAAAATACTTCAGTTCTTAATCAGAATGATATTCATTTAAGTCAATTTAAAAATAAGCATAAATATCAAATAATTGAAAATTATTGGAAGAAAAGAAAGAAAGAATGTGAAAAAAATCTTTCAAAATTTTGCTAACCGATAATTATGAATTTTATTTTTTCTTTTTTATTAGCATCTGTAATGTGGGTACAAGTTCCACAATGGGAAGCTGACTGGTCAAAATGTGCTGTAGATGTTCCCGATTCGTCATGTCACTGGTACGTAGCTGCTCCCGATAATACTTTTGGGGAAGGATTTAATTGGGAAAACGCTCCTTGGTTTGATGCTAATGGATTACAGGATGTAGCTAAAATTGAGAAAGAATCTGTAGTAGAAAAACTTCAGAATAACTAAAGTTTCTATTTCATCAATTAACTTTTAAAAGTATTTAAATCTAGTTGCCTAGTGGTTAACTTTTGATTAATTAAATAATTTTTATGCGTTTCAAAGTAAGTCTCAAAAAAAATGGAAAGGAATTTGATGAAGTTGTTATAGCTAATAATAAAAAAGAAGCTATTGAAGTAGCTTTAAAAAACAATCCAGAAGCTCAAGCATTAAATTCTGATTGGACATTTAAGATTTAATTATTTGCGAAGCTTAGGAATTAAAAGGGAAGCAACACAAATAACGCTAATTGCAGGTCCAGGCGAAAGATTAAAGACTATAGAGAGAAAAAATCCAAGAAGTGAGATACATAATCCAAAAAATGAAGACCTCATCATTGCAATTCTTAAACTATGAGCCTTATTTAGCCCTAACAAAGTTGGCGTAGAAAGAAGAGCAATTACAAGAATTACTCCTACTGCTGACATTGAACTAACAATTACTAATGCCGTTGTAAAACTCAAAGCAAGATTTAATAAAGAAACGTTTATACCGCTCGCCGATGCACCTTCTGGATCCAATCCGACATAAACAACCTTTTCATATCCAAAAGTCATTAAAAGTATAAATACTAAAAAAGCAATTATTGTTCTAAGTAAATCTCCAAAATTTGCTGTCAATAAATCGCCAAATAATACTGCCTCCAAATCAATCCTTATTCCGAGTAAGGGGATTATAAGGACCCCAAACCCAAGCATTCCAGCGAGAATAGTATTCATAACTGCTTCATAATTTTCACTTTTTCTATTAGTTAAACTTTCCGCAATTACTGAGCCCAGAAGACCGCTTATAACACCACCAATTGAGGGGTGAATTCCAAGCGCTAATGCGAGAGCAAGTCCAGGCAACACACAATGAGAGATTAAATTAACTTGTAATAATCTCTTATGAGTGATTAATACAGTTCCCATAGCTGGGCATAAAATTCCGGAGAATATAGTTATTATTAATGGGACCAGCCACCAGTTGTTATTAATAAAAGACATTATTCGAAAGATTCGGTATGATCAAAAATACGAGGCAAAAAAAGATTTTGGAAACAATGGTAACTAAGTCTGACATTACCAAAAGACAAGAGCAACTTCTTGAAGAACTTAATAAATGCGAAGATGAACTGAGCGGTCAAGAGTTGCATAGACAATTGATTGAAAGCGGAAAAGCTATGGGACTGACCACTGTTTACAGGAATCTTCAAGTTCTTATAAAGCATGGTTTAATTCGTTCTAGACATCTCCCAACAGGAGAGGTTCTTTACACTCCCGTAGATAGAGACATTCATCATTTGACCTGCGTTCAATGCGGAGAGACGTCGAAAATGGAAGGTTGTCCTGTTAAAGATATTCATGCCCCTAAAAAAAATCCAAGAAAGTTTCAACTTTTGTTTCATACACTCGAATATTTCGGCCTTTGCCAAAACTGTTATCAAGCTCAAAATTAATAAGGAACATTTTCTAATCACAGAAATTATTTTCCTTTATAGAGCTTATGTTTATCGCATCTAATTTATCTTTTATTTGATCAGGACTACCAACTGCTAAAACACTTTTATCAAGAACGATTACTTGATCGTAGTTATTTAGAGACTCGCCCCAATCATGGCTACTTACTAGCAAAGAAAGTCCCGCATCTGCGAGTTGACGAACAATTTTTAGAAAATCCTCTTTTGCGGGGGGATCCAATGCCGCACAAGGTTCATCCAGAAGAAATATTTTTGCAGGGGACATAAGAGTTTTTGCTAATAGAGCTCTTTGTTGCTGTCCTCCTGAAAGAGAATCAAGTCTTCTATTAGCCAAATTAGCAATTCCTACTCTTTGCATTGTCGCTTCTAATTCACAACATTTATTAATCCAAGAATTAGGATATTCTAGAAGAGCCTTTATTTGAAAGGGGTTATTACTTCTTGATTTTGAATACTTTATTTGACCAAGAGATACCAATTTTTCAACTGTAATGGGAAACTTCCAATTCATAGAACTTCTTTGAGGCATAAGTGCCACTAGAGCTCTAGATCTATATAAATTTTCACCATCAATTTTTATTTCGCCTTTATCTGGAGTATTTTGTCCTTGCAATATCCTCAAAAGAGTGGATTTACCGGCACCATTTGGACCTACTAGCGCTGTTAGAGTTCCAGGTTTAATCTCAACCGATACCTTATTTAAAGCTGGCTTACTTTTTTCTGTGTATGCAAATGTTAAATTTTCAGCGACTAAAGTAGCCATTAATTAATCTTCATGAAAAAGTCACTTTACAAGCTTACCAATAATACAAGCTGCGTATTATTTTCATAACATTTGATACCTTTTCTTGTCAGGTGTAATGAAAATGATTATCATTTTTAAGTATTTAATAATTTTTTATGTCAACTTTTAAAAGACTTTTATCAAATAAAACATGTTCAAGTAAGTCAATTATTAAAAATTCCGTAATCGCTGGAACGATTATATTTTCTGGTTTTGGGCAGGATGTAATGGCTAAAGGGAAGTCATACGTAGCAGTAGAACCACTAGTTTGTGATTTAGTTAAATCTATTGCGTTACCATCTGACGAAGTTACATGCTTAGTAGATAGAAAACAGGATGTTCATGACTTAAAGATCAATCCAAGACAAGCTCAATTACTAAATAGCGCAGACAAAGTATTCACTCTTGGCAAAGAAATGACTCCAAGTATGAGAAATTGGGAAAGTAAAAAGAATACTATTGTTGTAGGTGTTAGTGCAATAGACGTAGATGATCATTCTGATCATGAAGGTCACGATGACCACTCAGACCATGGCGGACATGACGATCATGCTGAACATTCAGCTAAGGTAGATGATCATTCTGATCATGGAGGTCATGATGATCATTCAGACCATGGTGGACATGATGATCATGCTGAGGGTGCTTTCGAATGGGCAGGCAAATTCCAACTTTCTAAGGGTTCTTACAAATGGTCATTTGAAAAAGTTGATGGAGAATATGCAGATCCTGCAATGAAGATGGTGATTCTCAAATCTAATGACATAGAAGGGGCTGAAGACTTAGCTAAAGAACTATTAGGATCTAAAGACTCAATTAGCAGAAAAAATGATGGTACTCTTACAGCAAGTAATAAAGCTTTTGTTCTTAACTTTGATCAAAGAAAAGAAAGTACTGTTTTTAACGTGGAGATCAAAGAAGATGGTCAATATATATTTTTTACTGAACACATGCCTTTTGAGTTTGAAGCAACTCAACACTTTTTTAAAGACGTTTCAAATAGTGATGTAGAACCAATAGCACAAGTACCAGACGAAGGCGAGGGGCATCATCATCATGACCATGGAGGACTAGATCCTCATGTTTGGCATGATCCACATAACATCATAAAAATGGGAGATCTTATAAGCAAAAGTTTAAAGAAAGATATTTCAGTTTTTAATAGAGGTGACAGAAAACTAATTAATGAAAGATTTGAAAAGGCTGATTCTATCTTGGAAGACTTGGATAGTTGGATCGTCGCACAAGTAGGCTCCATTCCTGTGGAGAACAGAGTAATTGTGTCTAAACACAAGGCGATGGAATACTACGGTGATGCTTTTGGTTTTGAAACCATTAGTTTACTTGACTTTCTTGGAGACTCCTCAAGCTTAAGGCCAGACAACATAAGTTCTACTTTAAAAATGTTAGATGAAGAGAAAGTTCAGGCGATATTTCCTGAACAAATTCCAGCATCTAAGTTATTAAGGAACTTAAGTAGACAAAGTTCAGTTCCTTTAGCTTCTAATCAAATATTCGTTGATGGATTGATGATGGATGGTAATACGGTTTCAGTAGCCGTTCACAACACTTGCACAATTGTTGATTCATTAGGTGGAAGCTGTGATAAAGAATCTGGATCCAATCTTGAGTCTGAATGGTACAAACTTTCAGATTAATTTTTCTAATAAAAACGGTTTTCATTTCTTATTATTACTATTATTAAACTATTGTTTATTTGGTAAAAATCATTAAATGAGCATCAAAGATAAAGTTCCAGTTACTATTCTCACTGGATTTCTAGGTTCAGGGAAAACTACATTACTTAATAGAATACTAAGTGAAGAGCACGGGAAAAGAATAGCCGTAATTGAGAATGAATACGGTGAAGTAGGGATAGATCAAGGGCTCGTAATTAATGCCGATGAAGAAGTTTTTGAGATGTCAAACGGGTGCATTTGTTGTACTGTTCGCGGTGATTTGATAAGAGTCCTTGGCAACCTTATGAAAAGAAGAGATAAGTTTGACTATGTTTTAGTAGAAACGACCGGATTAGCAGATCCTGGGCCAGTCGCGCAGACATTTTTCATGGATGAAGAAATTAGTTCTGAATTTACTCTTGATGGAATTGTAACTTTAGTTGATGCTGCTCATATTGATCAGCAGCTAGGAAGAAGTGATGAAAGTTCAGAACAAGTTGCGTTTGCAGATGTTCTTGTCCTTAATAAAACTGATTTAGTCTCTGATGATGCACTAGATACTCTTGAATCTAGATTGAGAGATATGAACCGAATGACTCGAATCATTAGAGCCGAGAATGCCCAAGTACCAATCGAAACAGTCCTAAATCTAAGTGCATTTGATCTAGATCAAATCCTTAAACGCAGACCAACATTTCTTGAACCAGAATATCCTTTTGAATGGACAGGTGTTTACGACCTTGCTGCAGGTAAATATGAATTAATGCTAGAAGAAGGTCCCGATCCAGAAATGTCATTAGTAGCTTTCGCTAATCAAAGTGAGAGTGAAGAAGAACTTAAAGATGGTGCTGAATCCTGCGTAAGACTTTATGCAGAAAAAGCTAAAAGCTTAGAACCTGGTAATATCATTCCATTTGGAGAACATATAAACCTTAAATTGGAGGATAAAGGAAATAAATCATTCATATTAGATATCGAAAAGGGATCAAAGATAGGTTTATATACACAGCACACTGCTGAAGAATTCAATATGAAAATCATTAAAAGTGAAGACAATAATTCAAAAGAGATCCCATTTAATATTGAAAGATTCTGGCAAGCCGAGCACGAGCATGATGATGAAGTAACGTCCATTGCAATTGAACGATTTGGAGATGTTGATCCAGAAAAACTTAATACTTGGTTGGGCAGACTTCTTTCTGAAAAAGGGGTGGATATATTTAGAACTAAAGGCTTCATTAGCTACTCAGGCAACCCACAGAGAATAGTTTTCCAAGGGGTACATATGTTATTTACAGCGCAACCTGATAAGGAATGGGGTAACGAACCTCGTAGAAACCAACTTGTTTTTATAGGTAGAAATTTGGACGAGAAAGAGATGAAAGAAGGTTTTGAAAAATGCCTGATATAGAATCATTTAGCCCAAGAGGCATGTTCCACGAGGGATGGACAGCTGAAGTTAATGATTATGCCATAGTTTGTGGTTGGGCTACTAAAGGAAAGTTATTCATTGTTGGGGATGTAGCAGGAGGTATTTTTGCCTTTGAAGGAGATACTGGGAAAATTATTTGGAAAAAAGAAAATACACACTCTGCTGGTCTATTAGCAATGTCCATTCATCCAGAAGGAGAGATTTTTGCAACTTCCGGTCAAGATGGAAATATTCAAATATATAATTGTCACGAAGGTAAAGTAATTAAAACTCTCGATCTTGGCAAGGCTTGGGTAGAGCATCTTAAGTGGTCAAATGATGGCTTATTTCTTGCAGCAGCTTCTTCAAAAAAAGTATATGTTTTTAATGAAATTGGGGAAGAAAAATGGGTATCAGATGATCATCCAAGCACAGTGAGTGCAATAAAATGGTCAAATAATAATGAGCTAGCTACAGCCTGCTACGGGAGAGTAACATTCTTTGACATAGTAAATAATAAAACGAATCAAAAGCTCGAGTGGCAAGGATCATTAGTCTCAATGGAATTAAGTCCTGATGGTGATATAGTCGCTTGCGGGAGTCAAGACAATTCAGTTCATTTTTGGAGAAGATCAACCGGAATGGATGCTGAAATGACAGGATACCCAGGAAAACCCAGTCACCTTTCTTTTGACGATAGTGGAAAATTACTGGCAACTAGTGGCAGTGAAAGAATTACAGTGTGGAGCTTTATAGGTGACGGTCCCGAGGGGACTATGCCGGGAGAGCTATGGCACCATACCGAACCTATTTCTAGCCTAGCCTTTTCAAATAAAGGCATGCTTGTAGCTTCAGGATCTAGAGATGGTTCTGTTGTCGCAAGTTTTCTAAAAAAAGACGGTAATGGTGACCCAGTTGGGGCTGCATTCGCAGGCGATTTAGTGGGTGCACTTTCGTGGAGACCTGATGATTGTGCACTAGCTGCAGTTAACGCAAAAGGTGTAGTAAATGTTTGGAAATTTAAAGTTCGTACTAATTCTTTTTGAAGGAATTTAAGCAGGAAAATAAAATAATTCAAACTACCAATAGTTAGCTTTTAAATGTCTTTCCATACAGATGACTTCACAGTCATTATCTATACCTTTTGGGTGAATATCGCAATATGAGAGACATTGAAAATATTCGTCTATAGGATTAGATTGATCAGCTTTAATAACTTCTTTCGAATGATTCATAAAAGAGTTCCTCGATTATTTAAAATTAAGATAGACGAATTAAATATCAAAAGAAATAAGCAAAACTTACTAAAAATATCTCAAAAAATTAGCACGATTGATTACTACTCTCGGACATTTTTAATTAAAAAGCAATGCGTATAAAAACGGATTGTCATTAAAGAAATATTTTCCTAATTTTATATTGTTGAGTTCTAGGGGGTCTTTCAAAATGATCGATAGCCTGCCTGAAATTTCGGAATAAACCGAACTAATTTAATTAACTGCTCCAATTATTTTTTATTAATGTCTAAGCTTCCTTCTTCTGCATCGTTTAGGTGCCCTTTAAGAAACAAGCTTAATTCTAGAGTTTTTGCCCCAGTTAAAGACAATTAGTTAATTTTGGTGAGCATTAGCTTAATAGAAGTTAGCAACAAGGATCCATGATTTAGGTGCGTTATTAACTTCAGTAAAAAATATAAGTAAGAGATAAAAGAGGGCTTAAATAAGCCCTCTTTTTTTTTTAAGATGACTTTATTCTAGTTTTATAGATAATGATTAAAGAAATAAAATTTAAATATGGTTCGATATTATTGCCCATATTGCAATCCTAAATATCAATTTCAAAAACAATCCTCAAAAGGCACTTTGATTTGTGGCTTGTGCGGAGAGGAACTTGTAAAAAAACCATTTATTAGGTTGAACCAGATAATTGCTTTAGTTGCTGCGTCATCATTACTTCTACCATTAATATATACTTTTATTTTTTTAATTAAAAATCAAATAAATCCTCCTAATAAAAATTATCAAGCAAATAGTAATTTAATGATAATTATCAAAGAAACACTTTCATAACACAACTTAAAAGATCTCGAGAGGTTAACCTCTACATAGTGATTTATTTAAACAAGAATTTTTACTCTCAATATTTATTTGATCATCAATATTTTTTAATTTGTTTTTATTACTTTTTACTTTAACTTTTTGCCCACAATGTTCTTTGCAACCACCATTTAATAAATTATGCGCATACAAACTGGAAATATTCGTAAGTAATAAAATAAAAATTATTTTATAAATTTGATAAAAATAAGACTTCATTTTTAATATATTTTTCCCAGAATTAGTAAATAAATAATATCAGTTAATTCCAAGGAGTGTTTATAAGTCCCCAGATATCGAAAAAGAAAAATAAAACTGCAATAACAACAAGATCCCATGCTCTTTCCCTAAAAGCCCAAGGCGCAATAAAAACTTCTCCAAGTCCGTGAAGTGCCGCCCCTACTGGTAGATGATCAAGAACCAGCAAACTGTGAGAGAGGATAAAAAGAAAGCTTGCGAAATATCTAAAAAAAACAAATTGCCAATTATTAGAACTCATACCTTTTAGATTTTTAAGAAATATACTTCAATGATCAAAATAATGATATAGATCGACTCAAGAGATATTATTTTTGGTAGCCATAAATACGAATAAAGATAAAAAGCTAAAGTAAAAATTATAAAACGATGAAAAATATGTTTTCAAGTTATCAGCCTAAAAATAGTTTTGATGAATACTTTAAGGATAATGTTAACTCTGCTAGAGAAATATTGATTCCACTTCTTTCATCTTTAGATAATATGGGACTTGAAGAATTAAACAGGAATCACTCTGCCGCAAAAAAATTATTACTAAGACATGGAGCAACTTTTAGATTAAACGATACTGGTTTGAAAGGTACTGAGAGAATATTACCTTTTGATCCACTTCCTAGAATAATTAGTAAAGATGATTGGGTAACGTTAGAAAAAGGTCTTAAACAAAGGCTTGAGGCAATTGATTTATTTCTAGATGATATTTACAATTCTCAAAAAATAATTAATGACGGAATAATTCCAAGAGAATTAATAGAGAGTTCAGAAGGTTGGAGACCTCAGATGATAGGTTTCAAACCTCCACTAAATAAATGGTGTCAAATTTCAGGACTTGACTTAATAAGAGATAGGAAAGGAGATTGGCATGTTCTAGAAGATAATTTAAGATGCCCTTCTGGGGTTGCTTATTTTTTAGAAAATAGATTAGTTATGAAAAACATTTTTCCTAATCTTTTCTCAGGAAGAATAGTAAAACCAATTGATGAGTATCCATCATATCTTTTAAAAACGCTTCAAGAACTTGCAATTTGGACAGATACACCCAAGATAGTTCTACTTACTCCTGGAATTTTTAATAGTGCTTATTTTGAACATAGTTATTTAGCTCAAGAAATGGGCATCCAACTAGTCCAGGGTCATG
Source organism: Prochlorococcus marinus CUG1435 (assembly GCA_017644375.1). Lineage (NCBI taxonomy): Bacteria > Bacillati > Cyanobacteriota > Cyanophyceae > Synechococcales > Prochlorococcaceae > Prochlorococcus > Prochlorococcus marinus. Next base: position 82,622 of record JAEPLP010000002.1, on the reverse strand, counting down.
ACTTAGTTTGTAATGATGATTATGTATATTTAAAAACCACCTCTGGATTAAAAAGAGTAGATGTCATTTACAGAAGGATTGATGATGATTTCTTAGATCCGCTTAATTTCAGAAAAGATTCCTGCCTTGGTGTTAGCGGATTACTTGATGTTTTTAAAGCAGGTCATGTTGCTTTAGCAAATGCACCTGGGACTGGTATCGCAGATGACAAAATGATTTATTCTTTTGTTCCAAAAATGATTAAATATTATCTTGATGAAGAAATTATTATTAAAAATGTAGAAACGTATATTTGTCATTACCAAAAGGATCGAGAATATGTTCTAGAAAATTTATCAAAACTTGTTGTTAAGTCTGTCGCAGAAGCTGGTGGTTATGGAATGTTAATTGGCCCTCACTCAACAACATCTGAAATAGAAGAATTCGCTAATAAAATTAAAAAAAATCCTAGAAATTTCATAGCACAACCAACATTAGAATTATCTACTGTGCCATCTTTATGTGATGGAGAACTATATCCATGTCATGTTGATTTAAGACCATATATCTTGAGAGGAAAAGATTCATGGGTTAGCCCTGGTGGGCTTACGAGGGTAGCATTAAAAAAAGGCTCGTTAGTAGTCAATTCTTCTCAAGGGGGAGGATGCAAAGATACATGGGTCGTAGGTAAATAATATGCTTTTGAGTCGTGTAGCAGAATCCCTTTATTGGATCAATCGTTATTTAGAACGTGCAGAGAACATATCTCGTTTCGTGGAAGTTAGTGAAGCAATGTCATTAGATTGTCCGCCAGGAAGTGCAGAACCTTGGCTCCCCTTAATTGATGCTTCAAGTGATAGAGAATCTTTTGATAAAAGATTCCCAGAGAAAAAACCTGATGACGTTATTAATTTTTTAATAAGAGATCGTTTAAACCCAAACAGTATAATTTCTTGCGTTCAAATGGCTAGAGAAAATGCAAGACAAATCAGAGATGTCATGACCACCGAAATGTGGGAACAGATAAATATTTTATATTGGAATATGCAAGAAGGAGAGGCAATATGGAATAAACCAAGGCAAGAACAATTAAGTGAAATAAGGAGGGAATGTCAGCTTTTTTATGGAATTACAGATGCGACGCTAAGCAAAGACCTCGCCTGGAGATTTAGCATTCTTGGAAGATTGATTGAAAGAGCTGACAAAACATCAAGAATTTTAGATGTTAAATACTATTTACTTCTACCCAGCTTAGATGAGCTTGGAGGAGTTCTTGATGAGCTGCAATGGATTGCACTTTTACGCTCAGCTGGAGCTTATCAAATGTTTAGGAAAGCAGTGCAAAATTCTATAAAGCCTAATTCAGTTGCGAGATTTCTTTTACTTGATCCAATTTTTCCGAGATCAGTAAGATACTGTCTTGATGGGATAAGTAATACACTTAAAACGATAGATACCTCACCATCTACTGAAAATCCTTCAGAATTAGAATGCATGAGAGGTTTGCTTAAAGCAAAGTGGAGTTATATCAGAATTGAAGATATAATCAATGATGGTTTACATGAGGCAATCGATTCATTGCAAATGGATTTAAATAAATTGAATGATCTCATTCAAGAAAAATATTTTATTAATTAATAAGTTTATTAATGAGAATTAAATACATTCACAAACTTGAATATAAATACGAAGACCCTGTTCAATTAGGCGAGCATAGATTATGTATAAGACCAAGATCAAATGGCTTCCAAAAACTTAAGAATTTTGAATTAAAAATAACCCCAGAACCAGAAATTATTTATCCATTACTTGCTGCTAGCGGAGAAGAGATTAATAGAATCAGATTCAATGGATTAACAGATAATTTAATTATTGAATCAATCAGCGAAGTTGAAACTATAAAACATCCAAATATTATTGATGGAGTTAAAAATAGAGATTTAACATTACCTTTTTGTAGAAGCATTATTAACAGAGATTTACAGGGAGCATTAGAGGGATGGATGCCAAATGGACAACACGATCCCTCTGCCGTAGAACTTGCCCAAGAAGCCTTAGCAGGAAGCATTAATAACGCATTATCATTTACCTACCAACTTATAGAGATTATTCAAGATCGAGTTAAATATACCAAAAGACATACTGGTCCAGCATGGCCGGCTAGCAGAACACTTAGAGAGCGTATAGGTTCATGCAGAGATTTAGCAATGCTGATGGTTGAGGCTTGCAGGTCTATAGGTATCCCAAGTAGGTTTGTAAGTGGTTATAATTTTGAAGATCCGCTGCCCTCTGAGTTGGATTTACACGCTTGGGCTGAATTATATATTCCAGGTGCTGGTTGGAGAGGTTTTGATCCAAGCGGAAAAGGATTAATAGATGATAGATATTTAACATTGGTATCCTCCTCAAAATCTAATTTAACCTCTGTAATTACAGGAAACTTTATAGGAAAAAATAATTTAGAAAATACTTTAACCTGGGAAATCAAACCTCTTGAAATTAAATAAACACTAAATTTTTAATCTTTTAAAACAACAAAAAAATATAAATAATAATATGTTTCTTTTTTAGTGTTAATTGATACGTTCTTAGGTATATATATCTGTTTTCATTTGTTTAATCTTTAAAGAAAATTGAACTCAAGTTTAGAAATTCCACTTATCAATTCAAATAAATCAAAAATGTTTGAATTGATAAGTTATGAAAAATTTCGCGATACAAAAGATGTCAGATTTTTTGATATTAGTGTTAATGAATCAAATTATAGAGATCTAGTTATTCACAGTGGTCCTGCAACTAGTCCTCCAAATGATGAAGATTTTAATAATTGGCAATTTTACATACATCACAATCAAGAAGATAATCTATTAGCTATCTCTGGGGGTAGAACTTTTTTTCTTGTCAATTTTGGTTGGGATTATCCTTTTTATAAAGTTAGATTAGAATCTTGTGGATATATTTTAAGGATACCTAGAGGAACTTTTCATAGATCGGTATCTGATAAAAACGGTTCCATCGTTTTAAATCAAGCTATTAGAGATGAAGGCGGTACAGTTGAATCTGAATTCAAAGTTACCAATAGCAAAGATAACAAAAAACTTCTAGATTGTATAACTAATTTAGAGCCTAGATTTAAAATTTATAGTGTTAAATAATCTTAAAAAGGGATTCTAAATTTATTCAACAATTTAAAAAATTATCTATTTGTTATAAAATAGATTTAATCAAATTTTCAAAATGAAATTTTTTAGGTTTTTAAAATATTTTTTATCCATAACTTTTTCTTTCTTAGTGTTATCTTCTCCAGTTTTTGCTGGGGCGAATGTTGCTGTTAAAGGAGAAGGAGATGAAGTACCAAGTTATGTAAGATCTAACATTACAGGATATAATTTCCATGGAGAGGATCTTCATTTGTCTTCTATAGCTGGAGCAGTGGCAAGAGACGCAGACTTTAGTGATGTTGATTTACATGGGACAACCTTAACCCTATCTGATTTAAAAGGATCTAATTTAAATGGAATAGACCTGACCGATACTCTTTCTGATCGAGTTAATTTCCAAAAAACAGATCTTAGAAATGCTGTTTTAATAAATATGATCGCCTCAGGTAGCAGTTTTGCGGGAGCTCAAATAGAAGGAGCAGATTTTTCTTACGCTATTCTTGACAGCGAAGACCAAAGAAATCTTTGTGAAATTGCTGATGGGATCAATCCAACAACAGGCGTTTCAACAAGAGAAAGTCTTGAGTGTAGTTAGAAATAGAATTATAAGTAAACTTTTTTCCCGTTATTAAATTTATAAATTCTTTGTTCATCATCTTGAAATATCATTTCACCATTTAATTTGGATTTCTTAAATTTTGAAAGTCTTGCTCTGTGTATATTGGATTTTCTATTTATATTTTCTTCGTTGTCATAAACCCCAATATAAATATTTATATTGGGATTTGAAAAGGTTTTTTCTTCCTCTCTTAAAAAAATCCTGTCAATATTTGTTTGCGTGCTCTGTAGTTTATTTTTAAATTTATCTAATTTTAAGTTCTTTGTTTTTTTAGAATTAATTTTTTTGAACCCCAAAAAAACAACTCCTAAAATTAGACAAACTAAAAATATATTCATTACTTAATTTTTATTTTTATATCTACGCCTAAGTTACTTTTAGTAGTTAATATTTCTTTTTTTATGATTCCATAGGTAAAAATTTTAGATAAAGTTTTTAAAGAATTAAAAACCAAAAAAACAGTAAATAAGAAGAAAACAATAATGTTTTCTACAAGTAGATTTTTATTTTTATTATCTAGATTGCTCATATAAGTCTTAATTCAATTATTTTGCATCACTATTTGCATATGGCCCGAAAAATTCACTGGCATCTCTTCCCATTATTTTAGCAAGATTTAAACTTTTATCTATATCCCATTTAGATGCCATTCCATAAAGAATCCCAGCAGCAAAAGAATCGCCACATCCATAAGAATCAACCTTTAATTTTTTGTTTTTAAGAGCCTTATATCTTCCTCCTGGGAATATTATGCCTCCCTTCTCTCCTTCTGTTTTGAAAGTATATTTGGGTTTTAACGATAATTCAGAAAAAGAAAAAACTTCTCCCGGATCAAGATTACTCCCTATTAATCCATCTAAAAGAACATTTGAATTATTTATTGTATCTAATCCTACCCTTGGTGTTGTACACAGTATTGAAGCTGATCTAGCCATTTTAAAAATCTCTGAATCAGATGCAGTAATAAAAACTCCGTCCATCTTTTTTAAAATGTTCCATTCTAAATTGTCTTTATGAGTTGGAGCTAACCTTTCTCCAATAACCGTTATTGCTCTTTCACCTTGAGAGTCAATTAAACTAAATCCTCTTCTAGTTGGTTTATCACGCCAAGCTACATGCAAATTAATTCCCATATTTGAGAGAATCTTGAAACACTTATCTCCATAATCATCATTACCTAATGAAGTAAAAAAATGAATTTGGTTTAAAGTTAAATCAGAAAGTGTTTTCACGATAATAGAGCCACCACCAGCTGGATACTCAAGGGACTTTTTAGAATGAGAAATGACTCCGGGTTTTGGTAATTGATCGACCTTTAAGAAATTTATCCACTCAACATGACCAACCACAGCAAATTTTAAATTTCCTTTTTTAAATTTATAGTCTTCAAATTTATTATTCTTTTCAACAATCATAAGAATTTAAATACTATTATTAAAAGAAATTTCTTTGACAGGTGAATTCATTTAACATTTTAAAAGATAATAAAAAGATACTTTCTTATCTTTACCTTTTTCTATCAATTTTGGGTGCTGTCCTTCCAATGATGGCAAATTTTGAATTTGCTAAGGAATATGGAAACAGCTTTGATATAAATAACTTCATTACTTTAGCGAATGCAAACCCTGCAGCTCAGTCAATTTCTAGAGACTTATTAGTAGGTGCAAGCGCTATTTTTATATGGATAGTCAATGAATCAAAAAAACTAAACATGAAGAATATGTGGGTTGTATACATTGGAACTTTTCTTATAGCCTTCGCATTCTCTGCTCCTTTTTTCTTATTTCTAAGAGAGAGAAGAATTATTGAATTAGAAAAGATCAATTAAAATAATCTCTTAAATAGAATTGCAAATGCAATAAAGCAAGAACATGAAACGGAAAGCCAGATTATTGAAGCATAACCAAATAGATCTAATATACGTCCTGAAATAAATGGTCCAAAAAAATAACCCATAGCGAAACATTGTGAAAGTAGAGCAAGTGCAAAACCTTTTTTGTTTGAAGGAGCTATTCTGAAAACGATATCTGTTGATGTTGGAAGAAATGAAGCAGTTCCTAAACTTACTAAAATCAATGCAAAAGAAATTAAATAAAAAGCTGGGATGTTTAAATAACTAGAAATAAATAATAAAAATGAAGCGAAAAAGAAATTTATTAAACTAAATTTCAAGCCAAATAATCTTTCTTTCTTAGATATCCAAGAACCGACAGGCCATTGTAAAAACAACAATAAAATTAACTGAATAGAAATTATAAGACTAATAACTTCCTTGCTTAATGCATTGCGATATACTCCACCTTTAACAAGATCCAGAGGCAAAGTTACTTGAATCAAAGCTAAAGAGGTAGTAATCAATAAAATAGATAAAATTATTATTGTTGAATTTTTATTCCATTTCAATTGTCCCTGATTAATTGGATCTACTAATCTTTTTTGGAAATTTTCTAATTTTCTTTTAATAGAAGAACTATTTCTAGATATTAAATATGTGATAACTACCATGCAAAATATATCATTAATAAAAATTGATTTAGAATACAAGAAATTTGTCATATAACCTCCTAAGAATACCCCTAGAAATATTCCTAAAGCCTCCGAACTTCTAACAAGAGCATATGCTTTCCGAGTTTCGATTGGATGGCAAAAATAAGGCACTCCAAACTCGGCAGCAGGCCAATATATTCCTGCAGCAGCACCAACAAATGATTGTCCAATGATATACAAAAAAGTATCTCTTGAAAAAATTAGGCACAAGCTAGCAGCAATACTTAGGATTGAAGAAATAACTATCGGAAATTGTATTTTACCTGTTTCATTAAGATAATTACCTGTAAAAAGTCTTGTTGCAGTTCCAATTATTGCTGAAATGGTAAACCCCAAGCCAATATCTGTTGCCGATAATCCTATGTTATTAAAAATAAGTGATGTTAAATAAATAACACCTCCTGCTCCAAATGCAGCATAAAATCTTATCTTGGTTATTAACCTCAAATGATATGGAAATTGAATCCACCAATTTTTGCTAATTTGTAAACTATTTGGACTAATCACTAGTGAAATACATTTTTATAATTTTTTTTAGTTTTTGTGGTTTATTTTTTAATAATGCTTTAAAGGCTGCTGAAAAGATAAATATTAAGTTTGAAGAGATGGAAATCCCTCTTACTATAGAACAATTATCAAAATTAGAACAATACAAAGATGATTCAACAGAATTAATAGATTGGCTAAAAAAAAATGGATTAATAAGAGTTTTTGAATTATCAAAATTTTTAGAATTTCCAGTTTTCAAGGAAGAGGGATTAAATAGAGAATTATTAAGAAGTTGGATAGGGCGTAAAATTCTTACAGAATTAAGCAAAAGCATTAAAGTTCCAAATGACAATAATGGAACAGAAATTTATAACACTATAGAAAATTTATTAGATCAAAAAAAAGAAGTTTCAACTTTAGAAATCATAAAGGCATTACCATCAGAAGAAATTTCACTAGATATAGATAACTTAATTTTAATAATTTCATCTTGGAAAAATGAATTATCAATGCAACAAGAACTTATATCCAAATTAAATAAACTTGAAAGAACGAACCAAAATACCTTTAAAAATACTGAAAAATCAATTCAAGATCTAACAAAAATTGATAAAAAAATTTATGCTCCTCATCGAGTGAAACCTTTTGAAATTGAAATATGGAAAAGTAATAAAACAAATGATGACAAAGAACTGATAATTTTTATGCCAGGACTTGGAGGTGAAATTAATAATTTCAAATGGATAGGCAACGAATTAGCCAGAAGAGGTTGGCCGATATTATTCATTGATCATAGAGGGAGTAATTTAGAATCATTCATAGAGATTCTCGAAGGTAAGGAGACAATACCAGGAAGTGCAGACTTTTTCTTATATAGATTTAAAGATTTAGATGCTGTATTAAAAGCTCATGAAAATGGAGAGTTTGGTTTACCTAATGATTCTTATATCTTAATGGGGCATTCACTTGGTGCTTTAATAGCACTTTTATATGAAGGCAATAAACCTACTGATCAACTACAGGAAAAATGTGATTCGGCATTAAAAGATTTTGCAATAACAAATTTATCAAAACTACTTCAATGTCAATTAAGTGAAATTCCATTCCCTAAGAAAGATAATGATAATGAGGCAAGTGCAATAATAGGATTTAATTCGTTTGGCAGTTTAGTATGGCCAAAAGAAAATAGTTCTGGAATTAAAACACCAACTCTTCTAATTGGTGGTACATATGACCTTATTACACCATTAATGAATGAACAATTTAGAGTGTTTTCTGCTTTAAATAATAAATCAAATAGATTTCTGATCATTGAAGGAGCAAGTCATTTCTCTCCAATAAGAATTAATAATAATAAAGAAAATAATGACGTCTTCAAAATAAATGAATCTTTTATTGGTTCAAATCCAATATTAGTACAAGATTTATCTGCGAAATTTATAGTTAAATTTTTAGAAAATATTAAGCTCCAAAAGGTCCTTAAAGAAATTAAAAACGAAAGAGATTTGGGACTTGATTTCCATCTATTAGATCTTGAAACAATAAAAGAAATTTCCAAAAATTAGTATTCTATGCGTGGATCTAAATACGCGATTAAAACATCCACAAAGAGATTTAAAGAAACTATGAGCATAGAAGTAAAAATCACAATACCTTGAACCAAGGTATAGTCTCTCTGAGAAATTGCTTCATGTAATCTTAAAGCAATACCTGGCCATGAAAAAGTCACTTCGAACAACAGCGCACCTCCTGCTAATGAAGCCATAGTCAACCCAGAAATAGTGACAATTGGCAATAGAGCATTAGGCAATGCATGGTTTAAAAAGATTTTTTTTCTCGATATCCCTCTACATATAGCAGCATTTACGTAATCACTTTTTAATGTCTTATCCAAATTTACTCTTAGCGAGCGACTGAATATACCACTCAAAAGAAAACCAAGAGTAATGGAAGGCAGTGCGAGATGATAAAGGCTATCTTTAAAAGCAACAATATTATTTGAAAGAATACTATCTAAAACTATAAAACCTGTAATTTGGGGTTGTTGCTGAAATATTGGAAATCTACCCCCAATTGGTGAAATATTAAACAATACAGAAAATATTAATTGCGCTAACATCGCCCCCCAAAAAGGGGGGATCGCATATGTAGCAATTCCAAATATTCTCGCAATATAGTCAGTCTTCCCACCTTTATTTTTCAAGCCTATTAATCCTAATGGGAATCCAATTAGTGTTGCACTTAATATTGAAAAGAATCCAAGCTCAAGACTTGCAGGCAATGACTTAAGAATAATTTTAAGGACTGGCTCTTGGGTACTAAGAGATTGGCCAAAATCAAAGTGCAATATATTTTTAATATAAGAAAAATATTGATTTATTAAAGGTTCATTTAGCCCCAATTTATTTCTAAGAAATTCCCTTGAAATCTCATCAGCCCCAGATCCAAGTATGGCATCTACTGGATCCCCGGGAGCAATTCTCAATAAAATAAATACTAATGAAGAAATTATCCATAACATTATCGGTATTAATGAAAATTTTATTAATGAATAATTTAGTATTTTATTTAAATTTCTACTCATCAATTAACTTAAGATCACTTAATGAAATTATTCCTGCACCATTAAAAATAGGTTTTGATATTTTATTTTGAGACCATGCTTTTTGTGAGGATACCCAAATAGGAATATAAGGGATTGATTTTGCTGCTATTTTTTCAATTTCAACAAGTTTTTCTAATCTTTTAATTCCACTAATTTTTTCACTCTCAAGAAATAAACTTTCCACTTTATTAGATCCCCAAAAACTACCGCTATAAACTGATTCTCCTTTTTTACATAGGCCATCAACTATTTCATCACAACTTAAAAGAGGGGTAAGATAGGCTTCTGGATCTGAATAAGCTCCAGTCCAATCTAAAATAACTGCTGTATAAATTCCTAAACTTAGATTCTTATAAACTGTTGTAGATTCAACCCCATTGAGTTCAATCTCAATACAATCTTTCAAAGAATTTTTAATTTCCTCCTGCCATGTGAGGGCAATAAGCTTGTCAGCTGGTACATTCGATCTATAAGTAAGAGGTATTTTGAGAACATTTCCATTACAATAATTTTCTTTTTGCAATAACTTTCTCGCTCCTAAATAATCATATTTAGGCCAAAGTTCTTGATTATCTTTTTTTAATATTGGAGGAATAATTGATCTAGATGACTTCCTTAATCCATAACTTACTTTCTTACTAATTAATTTTCTATTAAGACTTTTTGCCAAAGCCATTCTTAAATTAAGATTACTTAAGGGATAAGCACTAGTTTTAAGGCTTATAAAACTTAATTCAGTGAAAGGGCTATTACCTTCTTTAAACTTTTTATTTTCACTTAAATTCTTTAGGCTGTTTCTCTGACTATCATCAATTGAATTTGATAAAAGCACGTCAATTTGTTTACTTTTTAAAGCCCCAAAAAGAGAAGATGAATTTGAATATCCCACAAAATCAATACCCTTATTTAAGGGCTTTTCGCCCCAATAATTTAAATTGGGATCAATTGATTGAACTTCATTTGAAAAACTAGTCAACACATACTTGCCAGTACCTACGAATTTTTCATTTAGAAACTTATCAGAATATTCTTTATAAAATGTAGGAGATATTGGAGTTAAATTTACTGATGTAAGTAAACCATTTAAAGAACTTGATGGTTTATTTAAATTTATTATGACTGAATATTCACTTGGCGTTTCTATTGATTTAATCTTATTTCCTAAAATATAATTCATCGTGCCAATTCTTTTGAATCTATCAAAAGTAAACTTTATTGCATTTGAGTTGAAGGCAGTTCCATCATGAAAAAAAACATTTTTTCTTAAATTAATAATTATTTGAAGTCTATCCTTTGAAATAATTGGCATCCCAGAAGCTAATTCAGGTATTAATTTCCCATTAGAATTTAATTCATATAATGTATCTCCAAGAGAACTTATTAATTGAATTGATTTAAGAGTATTAGCTCTTGCTGGATCTAAAGATTCAATCTTTCCTGAGCTTGCTACTATTATTTTTTTTGATATTCTTTTTGACCCACAAGAATTCTGTAAAAAAGAAATTAAAATAATAAATATTGATAAAAGAACTTTTTTTTTCATATTTCTTAAATACTAAATTATTCTAAGAATTGTTTTGAACAAAAAATTTGTAAGGTTATTTGACTTATTTCTAAAGCAAATGTTTTTTCAGAATCACAAGCAAAAGGCCACTCTCTTACCCAACAAATTTTTTTACCTAAATTTAAACCAATTACTTGAAAAGTCTTATTGCTATTTTTAATTCTTACACACGCACCTTTGTAAAGGTTTTCAGAACAAATTAAATTATTTTTTTCATTTTTATTATCTAATAGTTTTGAATGAATCATTAAGTTGCTAAATCCAAACGTTTGCTTTCTTCGGTTTAACAAGCTATGAAGAAATTTGCAAACTATTTTATTAAATGCAACTTAATTGACTTGCGATGGTTATCACTTCATTAAGAGAATTTATTTCATCTTTCGATTTCTCAAAATTTCCATTATTAACCTCATGAGTTATAACAACAATTTCAGCTTTATCCTCAGTTGCATCTAATTGAACAATTGATTCGATTGATACGTTATTATTTCCAAAAATATCTCCAATCTTTCCAATTACACCAGGGCTATCAAGACAAATAATTCTAAGGTAATTTTTTTTATTTATTTCAGAAGATCCTATAATATGACAGTTTCTCCAGAAATCAAAAGATAATAATGGATCGATTGAATTATTATTTTTTACCGAGGCGGCATGAAGATTTAATACATCTGATACCACTGATGCAGCAGTTGGCCCACTCCCTGCACCTGGACCATACAACATTATTTGTCCAAGAGGATCAGCCTCTACCAATAATGCATTGTTAACTCCCATAACTGTTGCTAATGGATGAGATTTTGGAATCAATGAAGGGCCTACCCAAATATTCAAAGCAAGTGAATCTTTACTATTAATTTGTTGCCTTTCGGAAAGCGCTAGAAGTTTTATTTCAAATCCTAATTTATTCGCATATTCTATATCTTTTAAATTAATGTTACTAATTCCCTCTGAATGTATTTTGTCTCTTTTAATTTTTCCTCCAAATGCTAGTTCACTAAGAATAGAAATCTTATCAGCAGCGTCATGTCCCTCAACATCTGCTGTAGGATCTAATTCTGCATAACCAAGACTTTGAGCCAGTTTTAGTGTTTCCTTATAATCTGCTTTTTCATTTGCCATCTTTGAAAGAATAAAATTTGTTGTACCGTTTATTATCCCAACCATTTTTTTTATGCTGTTACTTTTTAATGATCTTTTTAATGGTTCAATTATTGGAATCCCTCCGCAGACGGCTGCCTCTGACAATATATAAACTCCTTCTTTAGAAGCAGTTTCGTATATTTCTTCTCCATATCTTGCAATGACTGCTTTATTTGCAGTGACAACAGATTTACCTGATTTTAATGCTTGCAGAATAATATCTTTGGCCAAATCAACCCCTCCCATTACTTCAACAATTACATCTATTGATGAGTCATTAATTAATTCAAATGGATTATCAGTTAATAAATTATTATCTAGCTCAATATCCCTTTTTTTACTCATATCTTTAACCGCTATTTTTACAATTTCTATTTCTTTTAGAATTGGATGTGAATCAAATTCAGAAATTAATATTTTGTAAATCCCTGAACCTACTGTTCCAAAACCTACAATGCCAATTTTGCATTTTCTCATTTTTATTTCTTTTTACTTTGAGTTTAATTTTATATTATTAGCCCTACAAAAATTCATTTGCTTGAGACTGCATTTTCAATAGTATGTTTAAAAACCCATTTGATCGTGAAGGAGTTAAGCTTGCTTTCAAACCAGTATCTTCAATAAATTTCTTATCTATTTCAACAACTTCATTTGGTGTTAATTCATTTAATCCTCCAATTAGAAATGCCAACAAACCTTTTGTAATTAGAGCATCAGAATATCCTTCCCAAAATAGTTTACCGGCTTTAATAGTTGCCTTAACAAATACTTCTGAAACGCACCCCTTAACCTTATTCTCTTCAATAAGGATATTACTATCTGGCTCTTTCAATTTTTTGCCCAACCATAAAATATATTCATATTTTCTTTTTGGATCTTCTGATTTCTTCAACTTTTCTACTAATTTTGATAAATTATTATATTTTTCTTGATTTTCCATTTTTATTAACTTTTAATAAACCACTTTAGGCCTTCTATTATACAAACATTTCTTTTTCAGTGATAAAGCCAGATAGGGGAATATCCCACTCAGCCCTGGTTAATGGAATCGTACTTACACAATTAGAAGTTAATACTCCAATGCATGGAACATTCCTCCAATTTTCATCTCTCCTCAATTTATCAAAATACCCTCCCCCATAACCTAATCTTGTTAAATTTTTATCTATTGAAAGACATGGAACAAGTATCAGACTTATCTGCTTATGACTTAATGAAAATGAGTTTTTTGGACTTAGTATTCCCTCAGAGTCTTTTGTGAGGGGTTTTTCATCCCATGGAAAAAATGACAATTCTTTATTATTTTTACATCTCGGCAATGCTAAAGAAAAATTTTTTTTCTTAAGACTTCTGATATCTACTTCATTTTTTAGAGGCCAATAAATTGCTACGTAATTAATATTTTTATATTCCTTAACAAATGAATCAACATATCGTTTTACATTCTTTTCTACATTTTCCCTTTGATTAAAGGAAATTTCATCTCTAAGCTTTCTAAACGTATCCCTTTCCAATTTTTTTTTCTCAAAGATAGTCATATGTATTCTTCAGTTAAAGCCTTCTTCATTTAGTTTTGTGAGTGCTATAGCCAATGCATCTGCAGAATCATCAGGTTTTGGTGGTTTGTTAAGTTCTAATTCATACATAACAGCATCAAGAACTTCTCTCTTGGATGCTTTTCCAGACCCAGCAATGGTTAACTTTATCTGAGCAGGGGCATATTCACTAACATTAATTTTTTTAGATGCCAATACCATCATAATCACGCCTCTAGCCTGCACCACACTAATAGTAGTGCTTGATCTATAAAAGAAAAATTTTTCTACCGCCGCTATATTTGGATTCCAATGATTTATTAAATCATTAAGATCTTTGAATATCTCGTAAAGTCTATCTTCTTCTTTTTTATTTTTATCTGTCTCAATAACGCCACAATCTAATAATATCTTTTTTTCATTTTTGATTTCAATAATTCCGTATCCAACTCTAGCCAATCCAGGGTCAATCCCAATTATTCTCACTTTAATTAAGCTTCAACAGATAATTGAAATTTTGAAAGATTTTCTTTTATATCTAAATCAAATACTTTACAAAAAGCTTGAATAACTTTTTCGCCTGAATCTACTTGCTCTAGAGGATCTTTTCTTAGTCTATGTCTTAAAGAACAAGAAATAACCCTGGCGATGTCATCTTCTTGCACTTCAGTCCTGCCCTCAAAGGCTGCAATTGCTCTTGCGGATCTATTTGTAACAATATCTCCACGTAAACCATCAACATCTAACTCTCCGCAGATTGCCGAAATATTCAATCTAAGGTCATCGTCCATTTGAACAGATTTTAAAATTTCTTGAGCTTTAATAACCTTTTGTTGTAGTTCATCCTGTTGTTTCTCAACGCTCAAGGAAAACTCATCAGGATTATTATCAAAAGAGGTTCTTTGATCTACTACTTGAACTCTTAATTCAGCATCTCTAACTGTTTTGACCTCAACACTCATTCCGAACCTATCCAATAGCTGAGGTCTTAATTCACCTTCTTCAGGATTACCAGAACCAATAAGGACAAACCTCGCAGGATGTCTTACTGAGACTCCCTCCCTTTCAACTGTATTCCATCCAGAAGCAGCCGAATCTAAAAGTACATCAACTAAGTGATCATCAAGCAAATTAACTTCATCAACATATAGTAAACCTCTATTTGCCTTAGCCAATAAACCTGGCTCAAATGCCTTGACACCTTCACTCAAAGCCTTCTCAATATCGATGGTTCCGCAAAGCCTGTCTTCAGTAGCCCCTAGAGGCAAATCAACCATAGGTACCTGTTTTTGAATACTTTCTAGATTTTCTCCTTGAACAAATTTTTCTAATACTTCTTTACTCTGCAAATCAGGGTCAATAAGAGAACTATTATATGGATCATCTTTAACAACTTCTATTGCTGGCAACAAATCAGCTAAGGCTCTTATCGTAGTAGATTTCCCAGTTCCTCTATCCCCCATTATCATGACCCCGCCAATTCTTGGATCAATCACATTTAATAAGAGAGCTAATTTCATTTCCTCCTGACCAATTACAGCCGTAAAAGGAAAAACTCTTCTTTTCTTTGTTGTTGTCACAGTTTCAGTTTTCTTAAAATATTCAAATAATCAATAGATGTTACTTCAGAAAATGTTTTTAGTAAATATCTTTATCAGATTTAAACTTGGGAAAAATAAAATCATATTTAATTTGTAAGATCCTAGTTTTTTTTTGAATTGTTCAAAAACCAGTTTAGTTGATGGACAATTCCTCTTAAAACATTTATTTCGTGCATTGATGTGTTTGCCCTTAATATGTAGTTCTTAAATTTACTTATTTTTGCCCTGGAGGTATGTTTCAAAAGATATCCAACTCTCAAAAGAATTTCCTCTATCTCCACAAATGATTCATGTATTTGTTTTGATGAGGCAAGATTAAAAACTTTTAATTCTTTATTAAAGTTACTTTTTGAAGACTTATTCAACTCATACAAAGCTATGGAAACTGCGTGAGAAAGATTTAATGAAGGATTATTTTGGGAAGTAGGAATGTTAAAAGTCTTATTTGCTAGAAGTAATTCACTATTAGTTAAACCTCTGTCTTCTCTGCCAAATATAAGTGCTAAATTATTTATCTTTTTAAAAGATTTAGTCCAATTAAATATATCTTCAGAAGATTCAAAAGATGAATCTTTACCTACATCAATCCTTCCGCAAGATGCGATAACTAAATCACAGTCGAAAATTGCTTTTTCAAGATTGTCAAAAATTTTACAATGTTCAAGAAATTTTTGACCTTTAAGGGCCATTTTTTTTGCTTCAAAAGAGTATATATCGCATTTTGGAGAAACAATTCTTAATTCTTCAACTTCAAAGTTAGAGCATAATCTAGCGACGCTTCCTACATTTAAAGGCCCATTTGGTTCAACTAATATTATCTTTAAATTAAAAAAATTTTTCTCCAAAATTATTCAAGGCTATGAAGATATTTCAGTAAATTGGACATATTTACAGGGTCAATTTCAAAACTTGGCATAGGAGGAGTGAGGCCACCAGTAACTTGTTTGATTATCTCTTTATCATTCAAACGTTGAGTTACTGAGTGTAAGTCCGGACCCACTAATCCTCTTGCTGTAATTCCATGACATCCAACACAATTTATCTTGAAAAGAGCATCTCCTTCCTCTGCAGAGCCATTAAGCTTAAGAGTTTCGATAATAAATTTATTATTTGTATGGTGGTGGTTCATGAAAAATATTGAGAAACATATCAAAAATACCCCAAAAAAAATAAAAGAAATTTTCAAAAAGTCTCTTTTAAAGTCTATTTCTGCTGCAGATGATGAAGATGTTGACACAAAAAATATTCTCTATGTAACAATTGTGAATAAGAAATTCAAATAAGTCAAAAAAATGATCGAGCCTCTTCTATGTGGAATTGTTTTAGGTTTAGTTCCAATAACTCTTCTTGGATTATTCGTAAGTGCATGGAATCAATACAGAAGAGGTTCAGGAATGTTGGACATTGATTAAAAATGTTAATCTTGATTGTCCATATTCTCTCACATCTATAATTTCCCATAAAGTATTTTTTTTAATAAATAAGTTTGGAGAATGTTCACAAATAACTATTGAATCTTTTTTTAAAAAATTACAATTAAATATTTGATTTAAAACTAATTCATGGAAATCAACATCATATGGAGGGTCTAGATAAACAAAATCAAACTTTAATTGATTTAAATCCATAATTTTAGATGAAAGTTTTCTATCAAAATTTGGTTTTGTCCAGCTCAAAACGTCTTTACAAATAACTTCGATATCAGTTTTCCTATTCTCTATATCCTCCAACGATAATAGATTTTCTAAGCAAATTTTTGAATTGATTTTGTTTTTTTCAATTGCAATTATTTTTCTTGCCCCATGATTATATGCCTCACAAGATATGGCCCCTGTTCCACTAAATAAATCTAACCAGTTACTGTTTTCAACTCTATTGTTCAATATATTAAATATTGCCTCTCTCACTCTCAAAGTTGTAGGTCTGGTATAAATATTATTTGGACTTTGGAGTTTTTTACCACCTATTAATCTTAATTTTGTCTTCATTAATAATTATCAATTATTGAATATTACTAAGCCATCGTCTTAAAAGTTTTTCTCCAGTTTTACCAGATTTTTCTGGATGAAATTGACACGCTAATAAATTATCATTCTCAATCATCGCTGTTAATTTTTCAGAACCATAATTAACTTGGGCTGCAATAATGTTATGGTCATTTGGGATTGCATGATACGAATGTACAAAATAAACCCAATTGTTTAATTCTTCTAGCTCAAATAAAGTATTTGGTTTTGTAGGTAAGAGTTGGCACCAACCCATGTGGGGGATTCTTTGATTTACAATTTTAGGTATTTTTTGTATTTTCCCCTTTAAAATTCCTATTCCTTGAACTTTTCCTTCATCACTAGATTCAAAAAGTAGTTGAAGACCTAAACAAATGCCTAGAAAAGACTTCCCGCTTTTAATCCAGGTTTTCAAATCAGTTATCAAATCCGTATTTATAAGATTAATCATCGCGGGATCAAATGATCCGACTCCAGGAAGTATTATCGCCTTACAAGTCTTTGATTCATTAAAGTTTTTGATTAATATTATTTCTTCTCCAAGACTTTCTAAAGATTTTATTACAGAATGGATGTTACCCATTCCATAGTCTATAAGTCCAATTTTGTGCAAGGTTTTTATATTATAGATGCTTAGTTAAAGTGCTAGAGAGAGTTGCTTTTGGTACCGCTCCAACTACTGTATCAACCTTTTGACCTCCTTTAAAGATCATTAATGTTGGAATACTTCTAATTCCATATTGACTTGCAACATTTGGGTTTTCGTCAGTATTTAATTTAAAAACTTTAATTTTCCCTTCAAAGTCTTTTGAGATTTCTTCTACAACTGGTGCAACCATCCTACAAGGACCACACCACGGTGCCCAGAAATCAACCAATACTGGCAGATCACTTTGTAGTACGTCTTTATCAAATGAAGAATCAGTTACGGCTGGGGCTGATGACATAATTTAAGTATTCCTTTAGAGAATTTAGCAGGCAATTCTTTTGAATGATGATTTCATTACAGATAAAATAATATAAGTAACAAAATATCTAAAAAAGCCCGAATAATCGGGCGATTTAGTGTGTGAGGAGTATGGGGTTTCCCCCATTATTTAATAATAACTCTTAATACGAAATTTGTTCAATTTAATGCTTAATTCACTAGGGTTTAATAATTTTCTCTAAAAGTTATTTACCCATCCCAAGTTGCTGAGCTTTTTGATAAACCTTACCCTCTGTCAGAAGAGATGGTGCAATAACTATTTCAACCTCTTGCATTTCTCTAATATTTTTAGCCCCAAGAGTACTCATTGATGTTCTAATAGCACCTAATAAATTATGAGTACCATCATCAAGCAAAGCAGGCCCTTTTATTATTCTTTCTAAGGATCCTGTAGACCCAACTTCAATTCTTGTACCCCTAGGCAATATGGGGCTTGGAGTAGCCATACCCCAATGAAATCCTTTACCTGGAGCATTTGAGGACTTAGCTATTGGCGAGCCAATCATTACAGCATCTGCACCACATGCTAAACATTTACAGATATCTCCACCTGTTACAATTCCTCCATCGCCAATAATAGGAATATAACGTCCGCTTTCTTTAAAGTAATCATCTCTTGCCAAACTACAATCAGCAATTGCAGTTGCTTGAGGGATTCCAATTCCTAATACTCCTCTAGAGGTACATGCTGCTCCAGGACCTATACCAACCATTAATCCTGCGACTCCAGCATTCATTAAAAGTTTGGCAACTTCGTAAGTTACACAATTGCCTGCTACTACTGGGACTTTCATGGATTGACAAAGATCTTTAATATTTAAAGTTTCTTTACCTTCCATGCCAAGATGCTCAGTTGAAACAACGGTCCCTTGGAGGAAAAATAAATCTATATTGGAATTACTTAGTGTTTTTTGAAATTTTATTGCAGCTTGAGGAGTACCACTTAACGCAGCAATACCTCCTCTTTCTTTGACCTCATTTATTCTCTTTAATATTAATTTCTCCTTAACAGGTTCACTGTATATCTTTTGCATTAATGGAACAAACTCATTTTTCCCAACTGATGCTATTTTATTTAATATTTCTTCAGGATTTTCATATCTTGTTTGTATCCCCTCCATATTAATAACCCCGAGGGCACCTAATTTGGTGAGCTCTACAGCCGTATTAACATCAACGACACTATCCATAGCGCTGGCTATAATTGGAACTTCTCTCTTTAAATCACCTATCATCCAAGAAGGATCAGTTAAATCGTAATCAAGTGTCCTTTTGCCAGGGACTAACGCTATTTCGTCAATGCCATAAGCCCTTCTGACCTTTTTGTTTAATCCAAGTTCAATATTCACGGAATTTATCATTTATTCAGATTAAATTAACAACTAAAGGGGTAATAAGCCAAGGTTTATTCAAAAACAAAAGGTTTTTTTTAAATTTGTGTGTGAATGTGAGTATTTGGGAATTAAATATAACTTTATTTTTATTCATTATGACAATCAGCCATTATTATTAAAGAAAGGTTTTTTGTATGTCTGATATTGTAGATTCTGGCAATTCTGGATTAAGCGAAGATAACGATCGAATTATTCAGACCGACTTAAGAAACGAGATGTCTCGTTCTTATCTCGAATATGCAATGAGCGTAATAGTTGGCCGTGCGCTTCCAGATGCAAGGGATGGTTTAAAGCCTGTTCATAGAAGAATTCTTTATGCGATGTATGAACTCGGTTTAACTAGTAGTAGACCTTACAGAAAATGTGCAAGGGTTGTTGGAGAAGTACTTGGTAAATACCACCCTCATGGTGACACTGCTGTCTACGATGCTTTGGTAAGGATGGCTCAAGATTTTTCTATGAGAATGCCACTTATAGATGGTCATGGAAACTTTGGATCTGTAGATAACGACCCCCCTGCAGCAATGAGATATACAGAATCTCGTCTACAGTCTCTTACAGATGAAAGTTTATTGGAGGATATTGAATCTGAAACTGTAGATTTCGCTGATAACTTTGACGGTTCTCAACAAGAGCCAACAGTTTTACCTGCAAGAATCCCTCAACTACTTCTAAATGGATCATCTGGAATAGCTGTAGGAATGGCAACTAATATCCCTCCACATAACTTAGGAGAATTAATCAATGGTCTTAAATCCATTATTAAAGACCCATCAATTGAAGATAGAGAACTTTTTGAAATTATTAAAGGTCCTGATTTTCCCACTGGTGGTCAAATCTTAGGAAGAGATGGTATTAGAGAAACTTTTAAAACAGGAAAAGGTTCAATAACTATGAGAGGGGTGGCAAATATTGAACAAATCAAATCAACTGGTAGAGCAGAAAAAGATGCAGTAATAATTACGGAACTCCCATTTCAAACTAACAAAGCGGGCTTGATAGAGAGAATTGCGGATATGGTTAATGAAAAAAAATTAGAAGGTATCTCTGATATTAGAGATGAAAGTGATAGAGATGGAATGCGGATTGTTATCGAGTTAAAAAGAGATGCCTATCCACAAGTAGTTTTAAATAATTTATTTAAGTTAACTCCGCTACAAAATAACTTCAGTGCGAACATTCTAGCCTTAGTTAAAGGAGAGCCCACAACTCTCTCACTCAGAAAAATGTTAGATGTATTTTTAGATTTCAGAGTAGAGACAATAAGACGGCGAACAGGATTTTTATTAAAAAAGGCAGAAGAAAGAGATCATATTGTAAAGGGTCTTTTATTAGCCTTAGATGCTATGGACGAAATTATCGATCTAATTAGATCTGCGAAAGATTCAATTTCAGCTAGAGAAAAATTACAAACCGATCACGAATTATCTTCCATACAGGCAGACGCAATTTTACAAATGCAGCTAAGAAGATTAACAGCTCTTGAAGCTGATAAAATCAAAGCAGAACATGAAGAATTAACCCAAAAAATCAACCAATATCAGCAAATTTTAAATAGTAAAGAAAGAATCTTTGAAATTATTCTTGAAGAACTTAATAAAATAGATGAAAGATTTTCTTCCCCTAGAAAAACAGAAATATTAGATTTAGGTGGCGGATTAGATGATATTGATCTCATAGCTAATGATAGATCAGTAGTTCTATTGACTGAAGCAGGTTATTTAAAAAGGATGCCTGTTAATGAATTTGAATCAACTAGTCGTGGATCAAGGGGTAAAGCTGGCACAAAGTCCCAAGAAGATGATGACGTGAAATTATTTATAAGCTGTAACGATCATGACACTCTACTGCTTTTCAGTGATAGAGGAGTAGCTTATGCTCTTCCCGCATATAGAGTTCCCATGAGTAGCAGAACAGCGAAAGGCACTCCATCAGTACAACTTCTTCCTATCCCAAGAGAGGAAAAAATAACTTCATTAGTTGCTGTGGATTCTTTTGATAACGATTGCTATTTATTAATGCTAACCAAGGCTGGATTTATAAAAAGAACTGCACTTTCTGCTTTCTCGAAAATCCGCTCAAATGGACTAATAGCAATTAATCTTGAGAATGGTGATGCCCTTACATGGGTTAGGTTATCAAAAGAGGGTGATAGTGTGTTAATTGGATCGCGAACAGGGATGGCAATACATTTCAGATTAGATCTAAACGAATTAAGGCCGCTTGGCAGGACAGCAAGGGGCGTTAAATCAATGAACTTAAGAGAAGGAGACAAACTAGTGTCCATGGATGTCTTAACTTCTGATTTGGTTGATCAATTGACTAAGATTGAGGATCAAACTAAAGAAACTGATGAAAATCTTGAAGTCAGCTCCACAGATGGTCCTTGGGTATTAATAGCAAGTGCATTTGGACTAGGTAAGAGGGTACCCGTAACACAATTTAGATTACAAAAGAGAGCAGGGATGGGCTTAAGAGCAATAAAATTCAGAATAAAAAATGATGTACTGGTTTGCCTAAAGGTACTCGGAGAAGGAGAAGAATTACTATTAGTGACAGAAAAAGGTGTAATAGTTAGAACAAATGCAGATAAAATTTCCCAGCAATCTAGAGCAGCTACTGGAGTAAAATTACAAAGATTGGATGAAGGTGATCATTTATCAGAAGTGGTATTAGTTCCTCGTGAACAAATAGAGGTACTGGACCAAATAACTCCAGAGAAGAAAAATTAAAAAACAGATGGTTATTTAAATAATATGGAAATACTTGATATTCTAATTTTAGGTTCCGGTCCTGCAGCATTATGTTTAGCTTCTGAATTAGCCAAGCAGGATTTAAATATAAAGGGAATATCAACTAAATCTCCAAGTGAAAAATGGGAAAATACTTACGGTATTTGGGCTTCTGAACTAGAGGAATTAGGTTTAGATTCTCTTTTATCTCACCGTTGGTGTAAAACTGTTAGTTTTTTTGGAAACGGGGAAAATAAAAAGGGTAATGTTCCAACAAAACACAATTACGATTATGGTTTAATAAATCAAGAAGCCTTTCAAAGTGAACTTTTAAAAAAATGCAAAGGGATTGAATGGTTAAATGAAACGGCAAAAGATATTACAGAGAAGAACAATCTATCTGAAGTAATTTGTTCTTCAGGTTTAAAAATAATGGCTAGGTTAGTTATTGATGCAAGTGGGCATAAGAGTAATTTTGTAAAAAGACCAGTTCAAAACGAAATAGCACAGCAAGCTGCCTATGGAATTGTTGGGAAATTCTCTTCACCGCCTGTTAATGAGGAACAGTTTGTTTTAATGGATTTTCGTCCGAATCATTTAAAAAAGGAAGAAAAATTATCCTCTCCATCTTTTCTTTATGCAATGGATTTAGGAGATGAAACTTTTTTTGTTGAAGAAACTTCATTAGCTAGTTATCCAGCATTATCGCAAGAAAATCTAAAAAAAAGACTTCTAAATAGACTTAATAGTAAGGGTATTAAGGTAATTGAAATTTTTCACGAAGAGAATTGCCTTTTCCCAATGAATTTACCTCTACCGTTTAAAAAGCAATTTGTACTAGGTTTTGGAGGCTCAGCAAGTATGGTTCATCCTGCATCAGGATACATGATTGGATCTTTGTTAAGAAGAGCTCCACTCCTTGCAGAAAAATTAGCATTCTTCCTAAAAGAACCTCATCTAAGCTCTCTAGAACTTGCAACAAAAGGTTGGAGCGTTCTTTGGCCTTATGAATTAACACAAAGGCACAAGCTTTACCAATATGGCCTCCGAAGATTAATGAGTTTTGATGAAAGTAGACTAAGAAGCTTTTTCTCTAATTTCTTTAAATTGTCTACCAAAGAGTGGGTAGGCTTTCTAACTAATACGCTTCCTCTCCCAAAGCTAATTTACGTAATGAGTAAGATGTTTATAAATTCGCCTCTAAAAGTAAAACTTGGAATGCTTAAATTAAATTAGTATTTTATTTTCGCCAATCATCAACATTAATATCTAGGAAAATTTTATCTTCTTCCTCTATATCCTCAAGAAATTTCAAATTAATTTCAGAATAATTTTTAATCATTGCAATTAATTTCCAGAATCTGGATAAGTGTCTTTCTATCCTCTCTTTTGCAAGTTCAGTGGTAGTACCAGCTCTTAGGATAAAACTCCAATCAGAGGACTCAGAAAGTAGTAATTCTCTAGCTGCTTGATTTAAAAGCCTAGTAGATAATTCATTATTAAAATTATTCGAGCATAAATCAACAAAAGTTGAGCCTGCTTTCGTTATTTCTGGGACGATCCATGCATTTGCGTCGTTAATCCAGTAATTGTGATAACCACCTTGTCCCCAACTTGATGGGGATGGATCGCAAATTTGAATATTTGGTTTTTGAATTAAAAATTCTTTTAAATTTGTAAGCTTAATTGAATATCTATCAGATTTTTTTAAAATATTTTCAATAAAAAAAGGTCCCTCGTACCACCAATGACCAAATAATTCTGCATCAAATGGAGCGACTAATAGAGGCTTAAAGGTTGAGGATAAAGTTAATTTTTCTAGTTGTTTGGACCTCTCAATAAGATAGCAATCGGCATGTTCCTCAGCCTTTATTATGGCCTCATTTTCTAGGTAAAACGCCTTTTCTCCTAAAGGTACGTTTTCACCAGTAATCTTATGAAATTTTAATCCCAAAGGTCTTATTGTTGAAATACCTTTCTTTTGTAGCTTTGAGGCAGGCAATTCCCACCCCAAATCCTTATGAAATTCTCTATAAACTCTATCTCCTGGGAATCCATCCTTCGCAGACCAAACTGGCAAAGTTGACTCACTATCTCTCCCGAAGAATGCAACTCCTCTTTTTGAGCAGATTGGGGCGTATACGCCATACCTAGGTCTTGGCGTTGCATTTAGGATGCCATGGCCGTCTAAAATTGCATATCTAATTCCAGACTTAAAAAGTATTTCATCTAAATTTTCATAATAAGCACATTCGGGTAACCAAATACCTAAAGGCTTAGTTCCAAAAATTTTTTCATGGCTCCTTATGGCTGTATTAATTTGTCCTTTGACTGTTTCAGGATTTTCTCTAAGAATTGGTAAATATCCGTGTGTAGCAGCACAAGTAAGAATATCCAAATTTCCAGATTTATTAAAAACTCTAAACTTCTCAATTAAATTTCCAGAACATTCTTGCCAATAAAGTTCTTTCTCATTAAAATTTTTCATTAAAAATGCAGAGGCACTTTTTTCTTTTTTTGGTAACTCACTTAAAAAATCTTTCCTTGTTTTAATCCATCTTGGAAAAGTTTCTTTGATTTGTTTATTATCTAGAAGTGATAATAATGTTGGAGACAAACTAATAGTAAGTTTTGTATTTAAAGGATTTTCTTTTTTAGAAGATTCTATTACTTGAAGAAGTGGTATATAACATTCTAAAATTGCCTGAAATAACCAATCTTCTTCTAATGAGTTTTTTTCATTTTTTCGGACATAAGGAAGATGAGCATGTAAAACTATCGCTAACTGGCCTAAAACATTATTTTTTGGGGATTGGCCATTCATATTTTTTATAATTTATGTCTGAAATTTTGCAAAAATCAAAATTAATCTTTTAAGAAAGGAAGTTTTTTATCTTAAAACAATACTTTAATAAATGAAATATTTTATTTTTTTTCAAAAATTTTAACCAATATTATTAAGCAATAAACTCATAGCTCAATTTTATAAAATAAAATCTAGTCAATTTTTTTGAATTGGCTTAATATAAAACTAAATAGTTTCTTTTAATGTCTAAAGATCCAGGAAGAATTTTGATCTTTGATACAACTCTTCGAGATGGAGAGCAATCTCCTGGTGCGAGTTTAAATCTTGAAGAAAAGCTTGCTATCGCGCATCAATTAGCAAGATTAGGAGTAGATGTTATTGAAGCTGGATTCCCTTTCGCAAGTCCCGGAGATTTTAAAGCTGTTAATAAAATTGCCAATGCTGTAGGGAAGGAAAATGGTCCCATAATATGCGGTTTAGCTAGAGCATCCAAAGGTGATATAAAAGCATGTTACGAAGCAGTAAGTCCAGCTCCCAAGAAAAGAATTCATACTTTTATTGCCACAAGCGATATTCACCTTAAACATAAACTAAAAAAATCCAGAAAAGATGTTCTTCACATAGTTCCAGAGATGGTTAATTATGCAAAAACATTGGTAGATGATATTGAGTTTTCATGTGAAGATGCCTCAAGGAGTGATCCAGATTTTTTATACGAAGTGATTCAATTAGCAATTTCTGCAGGCGCGTCAACAATAAATATCCCTGATACTGTTGGATTTACAACCCCTAGTGAATTTGGTAAATTAATCTCCGATATAAATAAAAATGTACCAAATATTGATGAGGCAGTAATATCTGTTCATGGTCATAATGATTTAGGTTTAGCAGTTGCAAATTTTTTAGAGGCAGTAAAAAATGGAGCAAGACAATTAGAATGTACGATAAATGGGATCGGGGAAAGAGCCGGAAATGCCTCTCTAGAAGAATTAGTTATGGCTCTACATGTAAGGAAAAGTTTTTTTAACAGTTTTTTCAAAAGAGATCCAAATTCACCGACTCCTCTTACAGCCATAAGAACAGAAGAGATAACAAAAACTTCACGGCTGGTTTCCAACCTTACTGGAATGACTGTTCAACCCAATAAAGCAATTGTGGGAGCTAACGCTTTTGCCCATGAATCTGGCATTCATCAAGACGGAGTCTTAAAAAATAGACTAACTTACGAAATTATTGATGCAAAAACTGTTGGTTTGAATGACAACAGAATATCTTTGGGAAAACTTAGTGGAAGAAGTGCTGTAAGAGCGAGATTAGAAGAGATGGGATATGACTTGAGCAGAGAAGACTTAAATGATGCTTTTGCTCGTTTTAAGGATTTAGCTGATAGGAAAAGAGAAATTACTGATAGAGATTTAGAAGCTATCGTTAGTGAACAAGTACAGCTTCCAGAAGCTAAATTCCAAATAACTCTTATACAAGTAAGTTGCGGAAACGCATCTAAACCTACAGCTACAATTACACTTCTAAACACGGAAGATAATACTGAAGATACTGCTGTATCAATAGGGACAGGACCTGTTGATGCTGTATGCGAGGCTTTAAATAAATTAGCTAAAGTGCCTAATGAATTAATTGAATTTTCTGTAAAGTCGGTAACCGAAGGTATTGATGCTTTGGGCGAAGTAACAATAAGAATCAGGAGGGATAACAAGATATATTCAGGTCATTCTGCAGACACCGATGTTGTAGTTGCGGCTGGGAATGCTTATGTTAATGCTTTAAATAGACTTGTATTTTCTGAGAAAAAAAATTCAATTCACCCGCAATTTGATAATTTAGAAAATTCTGAAAAAACATTTATATCTAATCCTGCAAATTAAATTATTTCTTAGGATTATTAAGTAGCATTAAAAATAGTCTCTTAATACTGTAGATTATCTTAAAAGTTTAACCGGCAAATAATGAGAGAAAGGTTACTAGGATATTGGTCACTTTCGTGGGTTGGTTTAATAAGTAATATAGTTGCACTTCCAATAATCGCATTAATAATTAGTTATGGACCTCCATTAAAAGTTGCGAATATAACTCTTGCCATAAGCCTTGGTTGGCCTGCTGCGATCGTTGGAATAGTTTCTTCAGCAGCTCTTTTAGCAGAGAGAAAATGGGGAGTAACTTTAACTCTAGTATCTCTATCAATGGTAATATCTGGCATGGGTCCTTATTCAGTGGTGAGACTCATAACTCAAAAAGATATTTTTGGAATAGGAGGGTTTACTCTCTTAATGACCTTATTAAGTACTTTAGCTCTCATATATTGGTGTAACCCAAAACATCGAAGAAGTATTAGGCTATAAATAGAAAATCAAGAAAAAGTATTATTTTTGGTTGTTGGATACTGAATTCTTCTATGTCTAATTCTTTTCCATACATTAAGGAATGCCCTTTTTACTAAAAAAATTTCTCCCTTCGATAAATTACTATTATCTAATTGGCCATCTTTTTGACGTGAGTGAATAATTTTAGATATAGTGTCCAAAGCTTCTTTATCAGATGCATTAATATTCATAGCTCTTAGCGCTGCTTCACATCCATCAGCGAGCATTAAAATAGCTGTTTCTTTTGACTGAGGAACTGGGCCATTGTATCTAAAATCATTTTCATTAATCTTGATATTTTTTTCTTTAGCCTTATGAAAAAAATAGCCCATTTTTAGAGTTCCTTGATGTTCTGGGATAAAATTTGCTATTGGTTTAGGCAGTCTATTTTTTCTTGCATACTTTAATCCTTCATCAACATGTGCCTGTAATACCTCTGCACTTTTAATAGGATCATCTATTTCGTCATGGGGATTTACAGAACCATCCTGATTTTCGATGAACCAATTAGGTGCATGTAATTTACCAACATCATGATATAAAGCTCCAGTTTTAATAAGATCAATATCACCACCAATCATTCTTGTTGCTTCCTCTGCTAAACCACATATAAGTAAAGTATGTTCAAAAGTGCCAGGAGCTTCAAGAGACAATCTTCTAATTAGAGGTTTCTCCTTATCAGCCAATTCTAGTAATCTTGCTTTAGTTAATAATCCAAATATTGATTCAAAAATAGGAATAACTAAAATAGTAAAAAGCATTACTACTGCCAATAGCAAGGAATCAGAAAATATATCCCCGATAGCTAAAACAAAATCTTGATTATTAATAAGAGATATTTTATCTTTACCTATCAATATCCATTGACTCAAAAATGATCCTATGGGGACAAAAATTGATAGCTGTAATAACTGAGCCCTACTTCTTATTCTTCCTCCAAGTAGAGATACTACTGAAGCGCAAACTAATAAAATAAAAAATAAATTGTTATTTGTAGCAACTGCCGGTTCTGGCCAACTAAGGCTTGCTATTGATACCCAAGCCAAAGCAGTTATGCTTCCCATGCCTTGAGATATTATTAGTGCTGGCGGGATTATCATAGATAATGGACTTATAGTTGAAGTTAAGGCTAATTTCGTAACTTGTACTGCTAAAAGAAGAGTGATGATCAAGATTATTTGTCTCGAAGAAATTGTGGGATTCTCTTTTTTTGAAACTAATATCAGAATTCCAGAACTAACAAGTATTTCAGTAAAGTTCAAAAGCCAAGAAAAAATATCTGTGATATTTAAAGGCGATATAAGAAGTAGTTTATAAGAAGAAATTATTGAAATTAGAATGCATAATAAAAAAATTATGAGATTATCTATTCTTGAAATCTTTATTGGTCGTTTTAATGGAACTTGACTTCTAGACCAAAGATAAAACAATTTTTTTAAAGTAGTTGTGATGTTTTGCACAGAATATAAATAAATCTATTTGAATAATTTAAAATTATAGGCATGCTAGATGTAAAAAGGAGATGTTTTTCTAAATGTCATTAAAATTAGATGGTAAAAAATTATCTCTTGAAATTGAAGAAAGATTAAATAATTATATCTCTAGTAATAAAAAAATTGCAAAAAGGCCTCCCTGTTTAGCTGTAATAAGAATAGGAGAAGACCCTGCAAGTGGCGTTTACGTTAATAATAAGGAGAAAGCATGTTCAAGGATAGGAATAAAGAGCTTTATCTTTCATCTAAAAGATAGTGTGGAGCAAAAAGAAATTGAGCAATTAATTATCAAACTTAATTCTGATAATGAAATTGATGGAATGTTACTGCAACTTCCCATCCCAAAGAAGTTTGATGAGCAAAAACTGATCAGTATTATTAATCCAAGCAAAGATGTAGATGGATTAAATGAGATAAACATCGGCAAATTAGTGAAAAATGAGCCTGCGATGAGATCATGTACACCCGCAGGAATTATTCATTTATTAAGATCCCAAAATATTTCAATTGAAGGTAAGAAAATTGTTGTTATTGGAAGAAGTTTGCTTGTTGGGAAACCTCTTTCGCTTATGTTGTTGAATCTAAATGGCACAGTGACAATGACTCATTCAAAAACATTAAATTTGAATAAAGTCTGTAGAGAAGCCGATATACTAATTGCTGCTGCTGGAAAACCCAATCTTGTAAACTCGAGTTTTGTGAAAGAAGGAGCAGTAATTATTGATGTAGGAATACATAGATTAAAAAGTTCCGATAAAAATCAAACCAGATTATGTGGCGATGTATTATTAGAAGATGTCATTTCTAAAGTACTTGCTTACACACCTGTACCAGGAGGTGTTGGACCAATGACAGTAACAATGTTACTTGTAAATACTATTTTTAGCTGGCAAAAACAATTTGGTTTATCATCAACTCTTAATGACCTTTTGCTATAAGCTCCAAGATGAAAAAAATTTTTACTAAAGGAATAAAATGACTGAAGTTATAAATAATATTTCTGATTTTGAAAAATATCTTAAAAACACAAAAAAGGTTGTAGAAGAAGCACTTGATTTTTCCTTAGGTCCTGAGAATCCAGAAATATTGAGAGAGTCAATGAGATATTCCCTTTTAGCTGGAGGGAAAAGAATACGTCCAATTTTATGTTTAGCATCTTGCTCACTGGCTGGAGGAGAACCCTCTCTTGCTGTTCCTACTGCAGTAGCGATAGAAATGATCCATACAATGTCCTTGATTCATGATGATCTGCCTGCCATGGATAATGATGACTTGAGGAGAGGTAGGCCTACAAATCATAAAGTATATGGAGATGCGATAGCTATTCTTGCAGGAGATGCTTTATTGACCAGGGCCTTTGAAATGGTTTCTTTAAGAAGCCCTGGAGTCGATCCAACTAGATTATTAAATGTAATTGGCGAATTATCCCTAGTTGCAGGTGCCCCAGGCCTAGTTGGAGGACAAGTTGTTGATTTAGAGTGCGAAGGCAAAGAAGTCGACCTTGAAACTCTCGAATATATTCATCTTCATAAGACAGGGGCTTTATTAAAGGCTTGCGTAAGAACAGGCGCAATGATCGCAGGAGCCAACGAAAAACTATTACAAGCTCTAACAACATATGCAGAGGGAATTGGTTTAGCCTTCCAAATAATTGATGATATTCTCGATTTAACATCCAGCAGCGAAAAGCTTGGTAAAACTGCCGGCAAAGATCTTTTAGCTGACAAAACTACTTACCCTAAATTACTTGGGATGGAGGAGTCAAAGAAAAGAGCATTTGATTTGGTTAAAAAAGCAAAAAAAGCAATAGAACCTTGGGGTCCAGATGCAAAATATCTGTTATCTCTAGCCGACTTTATTACAAATAGAGACAGATAAATAGTTTAATTTATGTCTGAGTTTTTTGACTTTTTTAACAATTCAGTTCTTTTCTGGAGTTTATTATCCTGTTTACTTGCTCAATTTTTTAAAATCATATTCAATTTTTTATCAAATGGAGAGATAAGATTTGGGATTATGTTTGAGACTGGTGGTATGCCTTCAAGTCATTCCGCATTAATAACTGGTGCTACATCTGGTATAGGTTATGAATTAGGATTTGATAGTTCAATATTTGCATTATCAGTTGCTGTAGCACTAATAGTTATGTATGACGCTAGTGGTGTTCGAAAATCAGCTGGGATTCAAGCTGCAGAAATTAATAAACTATCAAAAAAACTAGACCCTAAGTCTGAATTACTTTTAAAAGAAACCTTGGGCCATACAAAAATTGAAGTCATAGTAGGAAGTTTTTTAGGACCATTAATTACTTTACCTGGCATGTTTTTTTTAGGTTCACCTCTAAAAATATTTGATTTGATAATAAATTAAGAACCCTTTTTAAAACTAATTTGGGTTGCATCTATAAAGTTTTTTGCGACTTTTGGAGAACTTGGCAGATGTAAGTGAATCCAACTTGCATGCAATCTTTGATCAAAAAAACCTTCATTTTTATATTCAGTTTCCCAAGATTTAATTTTCCATGGGGAAGAAAGTTTCTTCTGATGCTCAGCTTTTCTTAAATCAAGTTCAGATAAATTATTTTCAATTTCCCAATAATGAAATTCATGTCCTCTAATTAATTGATTTTGTCTAATGATCGGAGTGTCTTTTAGACCTTCAATGTATCTATAACCTACTGTAAGCTTACTTTTTTTTGATCTAAAAGGAAGGATACTACTCATTTTATGATTATTACCACTTTCATCTTTTATAAAGTCTCCTAAAATCATCATCCCTCCGCACTCAGCATATATAAATCCATTTTCGCGGAATTTCCTTAACGAATTTAAGCTTTTTTTAGAATTACTTATATGCTCAGCATATTTTTCAGGGAATCCCCCAGGAATAATTAAAGAAGAAGCCTCGTAAGGTATTTCTTCATCATCATAAATACTCCATGAAATCAATGGGATACCTAAGTCACTCAAAAACTCTTTAGTTTCAGGGTATTGAAAATGAAAGATTTTATCTTCTGCAATTGCAATAGGTTTACTTTTTTCAATTTTAAAATCTTCAAAACTGGCAGAATTAAAAATTTTCTTTTGAGGAGATTTCAGGAATTTAATAAGAGAAAATAAATCAAGATTTCTTTCGGCGTAATTTGCAAAATATTCAACATCAATTTGTTTCCCATTATCCAATGGAGAAATCAAACCTAAATTAGATTTGTTTAAAGTTATTTTTGGATCAGACGGTAAAAAACCAAGAATTTCGATATCTTCATTTTTAAAAACTTCTTCAATTAATTTTTTATGTCTATCTGAATTAACGTTATTAAATATAATCCCTGATATTGACAATTCACTATCAAAATCTTTAAACCCTCGAACAGTTGCTAAAAGAGAAGCTACTTGACCTCTAGCATTAACAATAAAAATTACTGGAGCATTAAGAAGTTTAGATATGTTTGCTGTGCTTGAATAGGTTGTTGCTCCTAACCCATCAAATAGACCCATTGCCCCTTCAATTAATGAGAATTCATATTTCAAAGAATGTTTAAAAAAACTTTCTTGAACCCATTCCTCACCATTTAAAAAAATATCTAAATTCCTACAAATAGGTTGGCCAATGGAGCTAAGTTGTTGTTGATCAAGATAATCTGGGCCAACCTTGAAAGTTTGTACCTTCATACCTTTTGAGAACGCCCAACAAGATATCAAAAGGGATAAAGTAGTTTTCCCACTATCAGTTGAAGGAGAAGATATTACACAAGGCATTTATTAGTTTTTAAAACCATTAAATATTTGAAGTGCTATTTTAATAGAATTTTCAAAAAGAGGGCTTGTATTACCTCTACTACTACCCAATAATTTACTAACGTCATGCTCTGATGAAGAAAAAGAATTTGGAACAACTTGCTCTATTAATTCCATATTAGCCATTCCCCCTGCTTCGAGTCTCATACATTCCACTGATTCACAGCCAAGTATTACACAAGTGTTATTTTTTTGAACCTCACTAACTCTTGAAATCAACCTCAATCCAATAACTTGTCCTGAATGAATACTTGGATTCCCCAAAGATAAGGGATTAATTGACGCAGAAATTATTTCGCCATTAATTCTTTCAAACTCTATTTTTGTTGATTCTGTATCCCTTTCAACTCTTAGAAAAGACCAATCAAGTTTATCGCTAATCCATGAGATCAAAAACAAAGCTTGAATCATATGATCCCCTGCGATATCAATATCAACATCAGTAATATGATCTAAGATTGGTCTCCTCGAAGGCGGATCAAAAATCATTGCCAATGATTCCCTCCAATTTTTCAACCTAACCCAATTCAAATCATTAATTGCTTTGTCTGAATTATTTAATTGATCTAAAACTTTTAAACATCTGTATGGCGATCCAAGAGCAGTATCAATTATTAACCTTAGACCATAATTAGTAAAATATTCGAAGATTTCTGGTGATTCATCCAAGCTTCCATTCCACCACAACCATGAAGGTAATTCATCAATAGATAATTCATCAATTATTTTTAATCCTTTATTGGATATTGAGGCTGAGTCTCCCCTAATAACGACTAAATCCCCACAGATAGGTTGCATAGCTGGCTTATCACTTAATGGACAGTAAGCAGATACAAAAGTTTTGATGTCTGAATTTTTATTTAACGTTGGCGCTAGAGTTATTAATCTTCTTGGATTCAATGTACTTATTGATGATTCAAAAAATTGTCCTCTAAAGTCTTCAAAGTCTTTATTAGATAAATTTTCCTTCAATAAATTCAATAATTCTTCACTATTAAGGGATGTAGTGATTGGGAGTCCCTGATCTAATATGAAATTTTTAGCAACTTCAATTATCTCAGGACTTAAATTTCCAGTAATTGGTCCATTTACTAATCCTTTTTGAACCAAACATTGTTCTAGCCAAGCAGGCTGCCAGACCATTAGTGTAAAAGTATTAGCTCCAGTATTATCTTTATCTTCCGAAACCCACAATTTATTAAGGTAATTGGAAATCTCCTGATAAGGCAGCTCTAGCGGGGTTTGGAGTGTAAGTTGAGGTTTCATTTTTAAGGTCTACGCCAGAAAATATTATCTTTTGAGAGTAATTGATCAGACTCCGGAGGTCCCCACGTCATAGATTCATAATTATAAATAGGCAACTTCCAAGGAGAATTATCCATCAATTCTATTAATGGCGTATAAAGTTTCCAGGCTGCCTCTACTTCATCGCTTCGAGTAAATAAGGTTGGGTCAGAAAGCATTGCATCCGCTAATAATCTTACATAGCCTTCATCTGATGGTTCTCCAAATGATTCATCATAAGAAAATTCCATTTCAACAGGTCTTGATTTCATTCCAGAGCCAGGAGATTTTACCTCAAACTTGAAAGTCGCCCCCTCATTTGGCTGAATTCTAAGGATAAGTTGATTTGGGGCAGGATTTATTATTGTTGATTCAAATAAATGAACAGGAACGTCTTTAAAAGTCAAGACTATTTCTCCAAGTCTTTTAGGTAGTCTTTTCCCTGTTCTCAAATAAAATGGAACACCTTGCCAACGCCAGTTATCAACGAAAACTTTCGTCGCGATATAAGTTTCTGTTGTGCTATTGGAATTAACACCATCTTCCTGCATATATCCTTTGAGTCGATTTGAAATATTCCCTCCCTCTCCATATTGACCTCTAATGCAACAATTCCACGGTTCATTTTCGTCAGCAAGTTTTGAAGCTTGAAGAACCTTAGCTTTTTCATTTCTTATTGCTTCTGGCTCAAACTTCCCAGGAGGTTCCATAGCAGTAACAGCAAGCATTTGGGTCATATGATTTTGAAGCATATCCCTTAAAGCACCTGAGCTTTCGTAATAACCTGCTCTATCTTCAACACCCACTGTTTCAGATGAAGTAATTTGAACACTTGAAATATAATTTCTGTTCCAGATTGGTTCAAAAATAGTGTTAGCAAACCTCAAAACAAGAATATTTTGAACTGTCTCTTTACCTAAATAATGATCAATCCTATAAATCTGACTTTCTTCAGCACAACTTTGAACGATCTTATTCAATTTTTTTGCACTTGAATAATCTCTTCCAAAAGGTTTTTCAATCACTAAACGACTTTTCTTAGGGTCATCTAAAAGGCCAGCTTCTTTAAGAGCTTTACATCCACTTGCATAGAAATTCGGAGATACTGACAAATAAAATGTTCTATTACTATGAGTAGCTTGTTTTTTATCAATTTCATTTAATCTTTTAGAAAGCCTTACGACATGATCACTTTGTTGTAAGTCAACAGGTTCGTAGAAAAGATAATTAGAAAATTGTTCCCACTCCCTTTCTTTACCAGATATTTGATTGGATAGCTTTACTTTCATCTTTTCCCTAAACTCATAATCAGTCCAAGGTCTTCTAGCACAACCAACTATTGCAAATTCACTAGGAATTCTTCTTTGTAAATAGAGTTCAAATAAGGCTGGTATTAATTTTCTATGAGTAAGATCTCCACTAGCGCCAAATATTACTAAGCATTGTGGAGATATGACTCTTTCCTGCCGTAAACCTAATCTTAGAGGATTACTTAAAGTTGAAGGCATATTTTTCGTATTCTTTTTTTAAAATCCTCTTTTTTTCTAATATTAGCTACATATTGTGTCTAAACCAAAAAGTATTTAATACATGCAACTTAAATCTAAATATTAAAGATTTAGTAAGTTTCTACGTGCCATCTTCCTGCTTTTTTTAGTTGGGGTCTTAATTCTGACCAATTCAAACCTTTTTCTTCTGCGGCCTTAGTCATTGCTTCATCTATTCCAGGCTCCATACCTTTTAATCCACAAAGATATATATGTGTCTTTTCATCTTCAATCATATTGAAAAGTTCGTTGGCTGACTCTAGTACTCTGTCTTGAATGTACATTCTTCCGCCTTTTGTATTTTGCTGCTCACGACTAATAGCTTTTGTATATTTAAAGTTATCTGGATTATCAGTAAGGTATCTTTGAAGATCTTCTTCGTATAACAAATTAGCTGATTTTGGAGCACCCATAAATAACCAAGCTTTGCCCTTGAAATTCCATTTATTTTTTTCTTTTTCAGTTGGTTCGAACATTCTTCTTAAATAAGCCCTCATTGGTGCTATTCCAGTTCCTGTGGCCAACATAACAATGTTTGCGTCCTCTTCTTCAGGGAGAAGCATTTCTTTACCTACAGGCCCAGTTATTTTTACTTTATCTCCGGGCTTAATATCGCATAAGTATGTAGAACAGACACCATTAATGGTTTCACCATCTTTTTCATACTGAAGCTGTCTTACACAAAGAGAAACTGTATTTCCATTAAAGTCATCGCCATGTCTGGTACTAGCAATTGAGTAAAGTCTTAACTTATGAGGTTTTCCATTAGCATCTTCACCAGCAGGCATGATACCAATACTTTGACCTTCAACGTAATTTAAAAATGGATCACTATCTTTAAGATCGAAAGTAATATGATTTACTCTCCCGATAGCTCCTTCTTTAAGAAGACTATAATTTTCAATTACTGTACCTTCATAAGGTGTTTTAGGCCTATAAATATTTACTGGAACGTCTGCATGTTTTTTCTTCAAAATTTTAGGAGTTTCTGTTTTAGGTGCTTCTGTTTTTAAATTAGCTACTTTTTTGGGTTCCACTGCTTTTGGCTCAGGTTTCTTTGTTTTTGCTTCTTCGACAAATTTTAAAGCTCTTTTATTAAAATTTGTGAGTATAAAATAAAAAACAGCTATTACTACTGGTATATGAGCTAATCCGCCTGCGATTACTTTTGCTTGTGAATACATTTTTAAGATTTCTTTTATAAAAGATTATCAATTTGTAGTTTAATTTGTAGTGATTTCACAAAAATGGTTACGTTTTGAGATCGGAATAAATAAACAAAATTATTTTTATTTTTCAGTATTTGTTGTTTTTATCGGTATAGTTACACAGAAATAATTTTTTATCTTATTAAAAAATTCATTTATGAATAATTCTCAAGAATCACTAGATCATTCTAAAAATAATGATTACAGGACAATTGAGCAAACGATGGAAAAGCTTTCTGGTGGGACAAGAAGACTGGCAGCTCAACTAACAACATCTGCAAGTTTCGATTCTTTATGGAATGTTTTAACAGATTATGATCGACTAAATCTTTACATACCGAATTTACTTTCAAGCAAAAAAATATATCAAAAGAACAATAATATCCATCTTAAACAAGTGGGGGCTCAGGATTTTCTTGGTATGAAATTTTCAGCTGAAGTAACAATCGATTTATTCGAAGATAAAGAGCTTGGCCTTTTGAAATTTAATTTGATTAAAGGAGATTTCAGAAAATTTGAAGGTAGTTGGAAAATTCAAAACATAAAAAACACTTCAAAAAATTCGTTAATTTATGAACTTACTGTTCAAGGTTGTCAGTGGATGCCAATTGGGATGATAGAAAAACGACTTAAAAAAGATCTTTCAGAAAATTTGATTGCCGTAGATAAACAAGCAAAATCATCCATAAAATAGTTTAAAATTTTCAATAATAGCCCCAAGGGGATTCGAACCCCTGTCGCCTCCGTGAAAGGGAGGTGTCCTAGGCCTCTAGACGATGGGGCCAGGAAATCAGCATAACAGCTTATTAAAAATTAAGAGTAAGGCTAGCCTTTCGTCAAGTATTGTTGCTCTTTGTTTTGTCCTTGCCACACAGGAACAGTAAAATGGAAACAGGAACCTACTCCAATTTCAGATACAACCCATATTCTTCCTCCATGAACTTGTACTATTCTTCTGCAAACAGATAGTCCTATCCCAAATCCTGAAGTCCCTTCAGAAGTCTGTGGCAGCCTAACTCTATCCAGAAAAATTCTTTTCTGTTCGCTCAAAGGAATTCCTACACCTTTGTCACAAATTGTTATTTCTACCCATTGATTTGTCTTATGAATCATTGTAATTTTTATGGATCCACAATCTTGAGAAAATTTAATAGCATTTTCAGTTAAATTTAAAAATACTTGCCGCATTCTTCTTTGATCTGCAAATACACTTGGTAAATCAGATGGGATATCAGTATCTATTTCAATATTCCTTAATCTCCAGAACTTCTCTAATTCGAGTATTACTTCAGCACTAATATTGCCTAGATCAATTTTCTGAGGATTAAATAATGCCTCCCATTTCGTTGTTCCAACCTCAAGAAGATCCTGAGATAATAGTTCGATCTCTTGTAATCGTCTTTTAATAACCTCTTGCAATTTTTTAATATCTATTTGTCCAAGTTTCTGACTTTGAACAGCCAAAGTAGCTGCAGTTAATGGAGTTCTTAATTCATGAGCAACCATTCTAAGTAATCTTTCCTGAGATTCTATTCTTTTTGTTAATGTCTCATTTTCTTGTCTTAAAACAAGAAGTTCGTCCTCAAGAAGAAATTCCTTTTGTGTTCTTATTGAATCAATTTTAGATGGTTGCAAATTAATCCCTAAATTTTTTGTTAACCCTTCCTGTGACCACCTGGGCAACCATTTCTGCAACTGAGAGAAAATATTACTTCCTGCGAATATTTGCTTTGGAGCAGGAGAAACCTTTATTAGAGCTGGAATAGCAACCAATCTATGTAATTCAAGTAACTCCGGCTGTTCAGTAGGATCGGAAATTTGAAGCGATATCTCAAATTCACAATTATCTGACTCTAAATAAGCTATCAGTGACTTGATATCATTACTAGAAAGTTGATTTCTAGCAACTACAAGTATCAATTTTAGCTCTTTTTTATCATTCAAATGGTTACCTCTGAAGTGTTGAAAAGCTGTCAATCCTTATAAACACATTAAGATATTTATTTTTATTCTACAAATAAGCTATGAAATAAATGAGACTTATTTATATATGGTTGTTATCAATCAAAAGCAAAATCTAAATTTTGGAGAAAATAACCCAGAAATTAGTTTAAATAGTAATCTAAAAAGATGGTTTTCAAGAAATATTGGTCTATGGAAATCTAATAGAACTTATTTTCTTGATGAAATACAAAAAACTTATAATTTATGCATGAATATAAATATACAAGCTCTTGAGAATAAGTCTGAATGGGAGTCGCACTATAAATTCACATGGTACCCAGAAAAAAAATATGATTTTTTTGAGGAAAACCCCCAATATAAAGAACAAGGAGAAATGCATGCATCCTTGAAGGGACATCAACTTATGAGGGAAAATTTTTATTTAAGTAATAACCAAGGGATTTCAAATATTAAACAAGTCGATGAACACGAAATGATTTTTGAATCTTCATATGAAGATTGGTATATTCTTGAACATACAAGACTAGTGGATTCAGATAAATACAGATTCAGGGTTATATATTCATGGAATAAAAACAAGCTAAAAATAGTAGAGAATCATCACGAAATTAAAATTATTAAATAAATTTTTTAGCAGATTTAGGTTAAATAAAATGTTATTTTAATATTATTAATGTAAAAAAAAGATGGTTCTTACCAAGATATTTAAGATTTTCTCGCTTCCTATAATTTTTTCTTCTTTTTTATTAGATATGAATAATGCATCTTTTAAAGTAAGTGCAAATGTTAAAAAATTGCCTGCTAAAAAGAATGATTTAGATTTATATCACGGTATGGGTGTTTCATTTCTTTGTAATGCCACAAGAAAAGGCCTAGACTTAGATTTTCCAAAAACATTGAACGTTGCCTCAGCAACTTTCGCATCAGTAGTACAACAAAAACATGGGGGGAAAATAATTGAAAAAAAGAAAGAACAAACAGTTAATTTTAAAAATTTACAATATATTGCATCTTTGCAACTAGTTGAAGCAGCACTTCAAATTTGTCCTGATAACGTTCCTGAAAAGGTTAAAAAAGAATTTAAAATTGAGAGTGAAAGAATCAAGAAATTAAAAGAATTGTAGAAAAGTAATAATTTCTTTTAAATTATCTAAACATAGAACTAACGGAACTTTCTTCGTGAATTCTCCATATAGCTTCACCTAACATGTTGGCAACTGAAAGAACTTTTAATTGTGGAAAATTGTTTTTAACAAGAACTGGTATGCTATTTGTCACAATAACTTGTTCGAATAAATCCTTAGTACTTAATCTTTCATAAGAAGGTGGAGAGAATACCGCATGTGAAGCACAGGCGAATATTCTTTTAGCACCTTCTTGTTTTAATAAATTCGCTCCAGAACAAATTGTGCCTCCCGTGTCTATCATATCGTCTATGAGAATAGCCGTTTTGCCTTTAACTTCACCTATAACAGTTAAACTTTCAGCGATATTATGAGCTGATCTTCTTTTATCAATTATAGCCAAAGGAGCATCTTTCATTAATTTTGCAAATGCTCTTGCTCTAGCAACTCCACCTACATCAGGAGAAACTACTACAACTTCCTCTAAATTTAAAGTTTCTAAATAATCAATTAATACAGGTGACCCGTAGATATGATCACATGGTATATCAAAATAACCTTGTATCTGAGCAGAGTGCAAATCCATAGCTAGAACTCTATCTACCCCAGATTTCTCTAGTAAATTTGCAGTAAGTTTAGCGGTTATAGACTCTCTTCCTGAAGTCTTTCTATCTGCCCTTGCATATCCAAAATAAGGGATTACAGCCGTTATTTGTCTAGCAGATGCCCTCTTGCAAGCATCAACCATGATCATAAGTTCCATTAAACTATCGTTTACTGGAGCGCAGGTAGGTTGTACAAGGAATACATCACAGCCTCTTATAGATTGCTGAATCTGAACATAGAGTTCTCCGTCAGCAAATCTTTTTGATATTAAAGGGACATTTTCAATACCTAAGTATGTTGCTATTTCTTCAGCTAATTTAGGGTTTGTTGTTCCGCTTACTAGCCTTAATCTACTATTAGTTAGATTAAAGTTCGATTCTTTATTCTGTACTGCCGTGATAAAACTTGTCACGAAATTAGCACTATAAAACTATACTCTTATCGTAGTCGTTTATGTGAATTTCGCAAAAGATAATTACTAGATCTTTTCAATTTTCACATCTCTTACGAAAAATATTAAAGAAAGTCAATCAAAAATCAAAATTAACTTTAATTTCAAACTAAAAAACAAAAATAATATTTGTCAATAAAAAAAAATTTGTATATCGTTGAATTTAGAAAACTAAAAAAACACTTTAAGTGTAAAGAATAAAAATATAATTAGAAACATGCCTGCAGAATCATTCCTTTCAAAAAAATCCTTAGGCGTACTTATGCATCCCTCATGTATACCTGGGGGTGGCGCATGTGGAACTTTTGGAAAAGGAGCTAAAGAGTGGATAAAAAAACTTCATAAGCATGGTATTGAATACTGGCAATTCTTACCCCTTACACCGACTGACTCTACAGGTTCTCCATATAGTTCTCCATCTAGTTTTGCTCTAAACCCATGGTTTTTGGATACAGATGATTTAATTGATAAAGGTTTTATCATCATTTCAAATAAAGAAGAATTAGGACTTCCCAGTCAGAATAAGAATCATTTTGATTTTGATGTTGCTGATCATTTAACAAAAAAATTAGGGCGTCTCCTTCTGCAAGGTTGGAATTCACAATCTCAAGAGAGAAAACTTGATTTTGAAAAATGGATACTTAAGAACTTTTGGGTTCAAGATTATGCATTATTTGTTGTTATCAGAGAGGAATTTAATATGTTGCCTTGGTGGCAATGGCCTATAGATTTCAAAATAAAAAATAAAAAATTTTTAAAATCGTGGATTAAGGAAAGAAGTGAAGATATTCTTATTAAAAAATTAATACAGTGGCATTTAGATAGGCAATGGAGCGCGATTAAAGACTTTGCAAAATCAAATAATGTTAAGTTAATTGGAGATTTACCATTTTATATCTCAAGGGACAGCGCAGACGTATGGAGTAATAAATCACTTTTCTCAATCCTTAGAAATGGAGCTTTAATCTTTCAAAGTGGTGTCCCACCAGATTATTTTTCATCAACAGGACAGTTATGGGGGACACCAACTTACTTTTGGTCAAAACATAAGAGGACTAATTTCGATTGGTGGAGGAAAAGATTTAAAAGACAATTTGAACTTGTCGACTTGCTGAGATTAGATCATTTCAGAGGTTTAGCTGGTTACTGGAGAGTTAATGGCAATTCTAAAACAGCAATTTCTGGTAGATGGATAAATTCTCCAGGAAGAACACTTTTAAATAAATTAAAAATTGATTTAGGAACTAACTCCCTACCAATAATCGCGGAGGATCTTGGAGTAATAACACCTGATGTAGAAAATTTAAGGAAATATTTTGAACTTCCAGGAATGAAAATATTACAGTTTGCTTTTGATGGAAACGAAGACAACCCATATTTACCAAAGAATATTGAAGGGGGAAATTGGGTAGTTTATACAGGTACCCATGACAACTCTACTTGCATCTCATGGTGGGAGTCTTTGGAAAATAACGCCAAAAAACGAATAAAAGATGAATATAAATTCTCTGAAAATCCATCATGGAGTTTAATAAAAATAGGCATGGATACAAAGGCTAATCTCTTTATCGCTCCAATCCAAGATATTTTATCTCTAGATGACTCAAGCAGATTAAACATACCTGGCACTATAAAAAATAATTGGAAATGGAAGTTAAATCGACCTTTAAGAGAAATAGAAGACAATCTAAGGAGATTCAGTGATCTAGGAAAAAGTTTTGGGAGAACAAGAAAATAGTAAAAAATAATAACTTTTTGAAGTTTATTTATTAATTATTTTGTTTTCAATATTTTGAATCTCTATAACATTTACATTCAAAATAAAATATCTCTTCAATATGAACACCGTTACAATTAATATAAAAAAATATAAAAGGCTACCCTGCCAAGTATTTATAAGATCGAATTTATTGACAATAAAATCTTTTTTTTCTTTCTTAGAAGTTTCTACTTCTCTAATTGCTAATTTTTCTAATGTATTTTTTTTTAATCCTAAGCATTCCTCTAATTTAATTAATATTGATCTTATGAATGGATACTTTGGGCGAGTTTTTTTGTTATTTTTTTCAATAGAAATTAACGTTTGTTCAGGAATTTTTGAAATGCCTGACAATTCTTGAATTGTTAAATTTTTTTGGATTCTAGCTTCTTTTACTAACCTAGCGATTTCTCCATACCGATCAACTAATCCATGATTTACTTCATTATCAATCACAGCTTTCTTTTTTAATAAAAAAAGTTTTTTAAAAATATTCATTCAACATCACCAATTTCATAGATTATTTGACTACTAAATTTTAAAAGAAACTACTATTTTCAATTTTAGTCCTTTTAAATTTATAAGTAAATTTATCAGAAGTAAATATAAATTAAACTGGATAGAT
Source organism: Prochlorococcus marinus CUG1435 (assembly GCA_017644375.1). Taxonomy (NCBI): domain Bacteria; kingdom Bacillati; phylum Cyanobacteriota; class Cyanophyceae; order Synechococcales; family Prochlorococcaceae; genus Prochlorococcus; species Prochlorococcus marinus. The sequence continues at coordinate 39,216 of JAEPLP010000002.1, read as the reverse complement.
AATATTTTGAACTGCACTTTTTGCAATATTCAAAGGGCTAAATGTATCTCTAATTAAACTTAAAAGTTTTTTTACATCGTTTAATTCTAATTTGTCATCTCTTATAAGGCTTAAAAGAAGATTCTTCCGAACTTCGGATCCTTTATTACTGACAATCAATTTTAATCCTGCATTTGCAACCGGTATGAGATCTGAATTAATATTTCCAGTATTTTTAAATAAAACATTTAATAAACTTTCTACCTTTTCTATTTGAATTCGACCTTTTTGATCAAAAACAACTTCCAAAAGAATTTCTAAAATCTCTTCAGAATTATCGGTAAGTAATTTTTTAGCTATGTAAGGATATGCGATTTTTAAAATTTTAAATTCAGGATCTAGCCTTAGTGCTAAACCCTCTTGACTAACAACCGCTCTTATTATTAAAGCAAACCTACTAGGCACTCTAAATGGATATGAATACATTAGTTTTGAGAATTTATCAGTAACATTTTTAAGATTAAAATTTCCTACTTCAGCACCAAAAGATCCACCTAAAACTTCTTTTAATGGTTCAACGAGTTTTTGAAGATCTTGTTCTTTAGTTAAAAAACCTAATTTCTGAAAATCTTTTGCGAGAAGATAATATTCATCATTTATTATGTGCACAATAGCCTTAATGAGAGTGAGTCTATCTGAATTTGTAATTGTATCCATCATTCCGAAATCTACATAAGCTAAATATCCATAATCTGCATTTCCACCTTTAAGTGCGAACATATTTCCAGGGTGTGGGTCAGCATGAAAATATCCATATTCAAATAATTGCTGGAGACCACTGATCACACAAGTTTTTATAAAAGAGGAAGGTACTAAGTTATTTTCCTCTAATAAAGCCTTATCTCTTAACTTGACTCCATCTATCCAAGAGGTTGTAATAACTCTCTTTGATGAAAACTCTTTTTCCAATTTGGGGATAAAAACATTCGGGTTATCTTTGAATAAATTTGCAAACTTCAAGGCATTTTCACCTTCTTTTTCATAGTCAATTTCATCAAAAAGTGCCTTGCCGAATTCATCTATTATTTCTCCAATTCCAACACCAATATTTAATGGCAGAAATGGTGACAAAAAAGTTGATAAAAACCTTAGTATCACAACATCTCTTCTTATAGTGAAGTACAAATTTGGTCTTTGCACTTTTACAGCTACATAAGAACGACTTTTTGTTTTTGTTTTGTAAACCTGACCTAAGCTTGCTGAGGCAATAGGACTCCCAGGGAACTCATCAAATAATTCACTAGGTGGAGCTCCAAGTTCTTCTTCAATAATTTTTAAAGCAATTTTGTGATCAAATGGTGGAAGATTATCCTGTAAGTTTGTAAGTTCTGTCAGCCAATCTTGTCTAACCAGATCCGGCCTAGTTGAAAGTGCCTGACCCAATTTTATGAAACAAGGTCCTAAATCTGTTATTACATCAAAAAGATATTTTGAGAGATTTTTTTGTATATTCTTATTTTTACTGTTACCTTGAAAAAGTATTCTTAAAAAAAGAAAAATAAAAGTTAAAAAGATATATAAAACTCTTGGAATAAAAATCCATGGTCTCAAAATCAACCAAATTAAGTCACCTTTTGCTGAGTATTGCGAGTTAGACCTTGTCATTAAATTTAAAAAATATCGAAGAGGTATTCTTAATTAATTCATTCTATATATGTCAATAATACTTTATGAGCATTTCTTCATTTCTAACTAAAAAGTTTTTAAAGTCACTTTTCTTTCCTGCTCATAACAGAGGGGAAGCTTTACCCAAGAAATTAGTGAAATTATTAAAAAAAGAACCTGGGTATTGGGACTTACCAGAACTACCAGAGATAGGCTCCCCTCTATCACAAAGAGGATTAATTGCCAAAACTCAAAGAGAATTCTCTGAGAGATTTGGGGCAAAAGGTTGTTTTTTTGGAGTTAATGGAGCCTCTGGTTTAATACAATCAGCTGTAATTGCAATGGCAAATCCTGGCGAAAATATCCTAATGCCTAGAAATGTCCACATAAGTGTTATAAAAATCTGTGCGATGCAGAACATACAACCAATATTCTTTGACCTGGATTTTTCATCAGAAAACGGTCATTACAAACCAGTTACAAAAAACTGGTTGAAAAATGTATTTAAAAAAATAAATTTTAAAGAAAAAAAAATTGTAGGTGTAATTCTTGTAAGTCCCTCCTATCAGGGTTACGCGGGAGATTTAAGGCCTTTAATAGATCTCTGTCATCAAAAAAATTTACCTGTTTTGGTTGATGAAGCCCATGGTTCTTATTTCCTTTTTTGTGAAAACCTTAACCTACCAAAATCAGCTTTAATATCAAACGCTGATTTAGTCGTTCATTCATTGCATAAGTCACTAAATGGTTTAACTCAAACTGCTGCACTCTGGTACAAAGGGAATCTAGTAAATGAGCAAAATTTAATCAAGAGTATTAATTTGTTGCAAACTACTAGTCCAAGCTCCTTATTAATTTCTTCTTGTGAAGAGTCTATTAAAGACTGGCTTAATAAAAAAAGCTTATCAAAATATGAAAAAAGAATTTTGGAGGCAAAAAGTATCTACAAAAAATTAATCCAAAAGAATATTCCTCTCATAGAAACTCAAGACCCCTTAAAGATAGTATTGAATACCTCCAAGGTTGGAATTGATGGTTTCACTGCTGATGAATTTTTTTATAAAAATGGTCTTATAGCTGAATTACCAGAAATGATGACTCTAACTTTTTGCTTAGGGTTTGCGGATCAAAAAGATTTTCTCAATTTATTTGTGAAGTTGTGGAATAAATTACTATTAAAATCAAAAAAATTAGACGCTCTAAAAGTCCTCCAATCACCCTTTAATTTAGTTGAAGCGCCTGAAATGCAAATTGGAATTGCTTGGAGAAGCGAGACTCGGAGTATTCCTTTTTCGCAATCATTAAATAAAATATCTGGAGATATTATTTGCCCTTACCCTCCTGGAATACCTCTAATAGTTCCAGGAGAAAAAATTGATCTCGATAGATTTAATTGGATAAATAATCAAAGTTTATGCAACAAAGATCTGTTAAATTTTAATATAAGAGTAATAAAAACATAGAAATTTAATATGAGATTGAGAAGCGGATTACTCATAGGAATATTTGGTTTAATTGTTGTTTTGTTAGGAGGATGGTTTTTTACCTTAGCAACAACCTTGCTTACTTATTTAGCATTATTAGAATTTTTTAGGATGGCTGAATTTAAAGGAATAAAGCCAGCTACTAAAACCACATTATTTTCATCTATCGTTATTATAATTTCCACTTATCTTGAGACTATAGGTTTGATTCAAGGAGAAATAACAAATTCAATACTGCCTATGTGTTCAGTTGTAATATGCACTTGGTTACTTTTGCAACCAAAGCCTGGAACAATTTCCGATATTGCAGCTTCTATATTTGGTTTATTCTATTTAGGTTTTTTACCTAGTTACTGGATTAAGTTAAGGGGATTAGATTCAGTCATAATAAATTCAAATCAAGGTTTTATTTCGTTTGAAAACTTATCTAATACTAGTGGTCTTCATTTAACTTTGACCTCTTGTTTTTTAATTGTAGCTAGTGATATTGGTTCTTATTTCGTTGGTAAGAAATTTGGTAAAAAATCTCTTTCTCCAATATCTCCGGGCAAAACAATAGAAGGTTTAATTGGAGGAATATCATGTTCAATTTTATTAGCGATATTTTTTTCATATTTACTTAATTGGGAAAATCCAATATTAGTTGGAATTTTATATGGAATTTTAATTTCTCTTATGGCATTAGTTGGAGATTTAATTGAATCAATGATGAAGAGAGATGCAAAAATAAAAGATTCGGGAACTTTTTTACCAGGACATGGAGGCATTCTTGACAGAATTGACAGCTACATTTTTACACCATCTGTTTTGTATTACATTTTTATAATTTTTAAGTATCTAAATTAATTATGAAAGTCTTTATTCCAAAAAATAATCCTCAATTATTTTACTAGATAATGACGGTAAATCTACATGAGGTAGATGACCACAATTTTGCAATCCTATAAAATTTAATTTATCAATTTTTCTTATATTTTTAATTTCTTGTTTTCCAAGAATGCGATCATTTTCTCCACATAGTGCTTTGATTGGGATATTTTGAATATATTTCTGTGTTCCAGCAAACCCTCCACTTTTTGCAAATGACGCTAGTGAGTTCCGCCATCCTTTACAACCTAAATGAATTGAAGCAATTTGCTCTTCCTTTTCACCAACACATTCATCTGGGAAGGCAAATGCTTGCCTACAAAGACTTTTTCTGACCTTCTGCAATCCTAGAAATGAGGCCCCTATTTGGTTAAGAGGGAAAGGGATACTCTTAGGTTGTCCAAATAATCCTGCGGGAGATAAAAGGACAATTTTATCAATAGAATCAGGCATTTCAAAAGAAAGTTTTAAGGCAGTTGAGCCTCCCATAGAGGCACCAACAATTTTTAGATTTTTTGATATTTGTAAGGTCTGAAGAAGATCAATTAAATATGAAATTATTTTAGAAGGATTATATTCATTTGTTGCGCACCTAGGACTAAAACCAAACCCCAATAGATCAGGGATAATAACTTGGAAATTTCTTTTTAATGATTGATATATTCTCCTAAACTCTAGAAAACTACTATCAAATCCATGGAGGAGAAGTATAGGTTGACCTCTTCCTCCAATAACCACAGGGAATTTTAAAGAGTTCCAGTTTTCACTGAGTTTGATCCATTGAACATCATTTGCCATATGAAGACCTGAAGGGTCTAATAAAGAATTTTTGGCATTCTCAAAAAAACGAATATTTATATCACTAAGTTGTTCGAAATGGGATTTAGTCAAAAAGTATTTAAATTCTTATTTTTTGTTTTTCAAAATTCGCAATAACTTCTATTACTTCATGTTTATGAATTTCAAAAGGCAAAAAGTGGATCTCAGATTTGTCTCGACAAGTAAAATCAGCAATTTTCTCTAAATTATTATCTTCAAAAACATTTATTCCAAGTTGTGCAATAGTAGTTGGCAAATTCAATTGTTTCATAAGTAACAACAATTGTTTAATTGATTGCTCAGCTAATTTATTATTATTTTTCATTTCTTCTAGTCTTAATTGCAATAATAATCCAACCCCAACGATCTCACCATGTAAGAATTTCTTTGTGGTAATTATCTGAGTAATTGCATTATGAAAAGCATGTGCAGCAGCAGTCCTACACTTTTCTCCACCAATACCGCCTACTAATCCAGCTGTAAGTCCACAAGCTTCTACAGTATTTCTCCAAGAAGAATTATTTTCAAATGGACCATTAAATGCTTTTTCTCCTTCTATTAAAAGTTGATCTCTTAAAACTCTTGATATCTGAATCGCTTGTTGCACAAGACCATCATCTATTGTTGAACTTGTAAGTGAAGATTCATACCATTTTGCTAAAGCATCCGCTATGCCACTAGCAAGTGTTCTAGATGGAGCTGTTTGAATAAATTTATGATCATAAACAAGGATTTTTGGACAAGATCCTAATGCAACATCCTTTATGAATTGCCCATCTTTTGTATAAATATTTGACAAGGCTGTCCAACCTGCACATGTAGAGGCACTAAGAGGAACTGTAATGCAAGGAATATTAAGACACTCGGCTATATATTTCCCAGAATCTAAAACTTTGCCTCCCCCAGCTGCGATAACTGAATCATGATTATTTTTTAAAATAATATTCTTTACTCTTGAAATGTCTTCATAACAGCAATCAAATTTCAAATTAGCAAAACTAACATTGAGGTTTTGATTTTTTAAATCATTGAAAATTTTATTTCTCAAAATATTCGTATGAATACTTCTACCTAAAATTAATGGACTTTTAGTTAATTTAGTGATTTGAGGTAAAGATTCTTGCCAAGCATAATTTCCCCTAAATATAGTTTCTGGAGAGATTGACTGCATATTTATTATAGATGATCAGAAGTTAGCGCTCGCTAGCTCTTGAGGAGATTCTTCAGATGAAATATTAATCGTAACTTTTTTATTATCATCAATATCAACTAAAGCATTATCTCCATCCTTTATCCTTCCAGAAAGAACTTCTTCAGCTAAACTATCTTCTAACAAGCGCATGACAGCTCTTCTTAAGGGTCTTGCTCCATAAGAAGGATTATATCCTTCTTCAACAAGTCTTTCCTTGAAAGCATCAGTTACGCTTAATTTAATACCTTTATCCTGTAATCTTGCAAAAACCTCTTGCAACATTATTTCAGCAATTTCTTTAACCTCGTTTTTAGATAGTTGTCTGAAAACAATAATTTCATCAAGTCTATTTAGAAATTCAGGTCTGAAATATTGCTTTAGTTCTTCATTAACTAATGACTTAATTCTATTGTATTGACTATCTTCAACAGAGTCACCAGAGAACTCGAATCCTAGTCCGCCTCCACCTTTTTCAATTACTTTTGAACCAATATTAGAAGTCATTATTAGCAAAGTATTTTTAAAGTCGACAGTTCTACCTTTGGAATCTGTTAATCTGCCGTCTTCAAGAAGTTGCAATAATAAATTAAATACGTCTGGATGAGCTTTCTCAACTTCATCAAATAGAACCACTGTATAAGGTCTTCTTCTGACTGCTTCTGTAAGTTGACCACCTTCATTAAAACCAACATATCCTGGAGGAGAACCTATAAGTTTGCTTACTGTATGTCTTTCCATAAATTCTGACATATCTAATCTGATCATTGCTTCTTCACTACCAAAGAAATATGAGGCTAATGACTTAGTTAATTCAGTTTTACCTACACCAGTAGGACCTGAAAAAATAAAACTTGCAATAGGCCTATTAGGATTCTTTAAACCAACTCTTGCTCTTCTGATGGCTCTAGAAACAGCTTTTACAGCTTCATCTTGTCCAATTAACCTTTGGTGAAGTGTTTCCTCCATATTTAGAAGTTTGACTGATTCGGTTTCAGTTAATTTTTGTACAGGTACACCGGTCCATGATGCAACAATATGGGCCACGTCCTCTTCACTAACCATAGGGTTTTGTAAAAGTTTTGAATCACTTTTTGCTAAGTTTGGTTCAGTATTAGTCTCATCTTCGGTCGTAGATTCTTTTTTATTTTCAAGTACCTCTTTAATTTTGGCAGACAATTCAATCTCCTTTTCTCTTAATTGGCCAGCTTGATCGAAATTTTGATCCCTTACAGATTCTTCTTTTTGTTTTTGAATTTGTCTTAGTTCTTTATCTATTTGTTTCGCTTCAGGTGGAAGTTTAGAGTTAATTAGACGAACTCTACTCCCTGCTTCATCGATAAGGTCGATAGCTTTATCAGGCAAAAACCTATCAGATATATATCGATCCCCTAGGTGAGCTGCAGCTTCTAGAGCATCATCCGTAATTTTAAGGCGATGATGTTGTTCATAACGTTCCCGAAGACCTTTTAAAATTTCGATTGTATCTTCGATAGATGGTTCCCCAACCATTACTGGTTGGAATCTTCTCTCTAGAGCAGCATCTCTTTCAATATGCTTTCTGTATTCGTCAAGTGTTGTAGCTCCAATACATTGCAATTCTCCTCTAGCTAATGCTGGCTTTAAGATATTTGCTGCGTCTATAGCTCCTTCAGCAGCTCCAGCCCCAATCAGAGTATGAACTTCATCTATCACAAGTATTACATTACCAGCAGATTTGATTTCTTCCATTATCTTTTTTAATCTCTCTTCAAATTCGCCCCTATATTTAGTTCCAGCGACTAAAAGCCCGATATCAAGAGTTAAGACTCTTTTATCTTCAAGGATATCTGGAATATCCCCTAGCTGAATTCTTTGAGCTAAACCCTCTGCAATCGCTGTTTTACCTACACCTGGTTCTCCGATAAGAACAGGATTGTTTTTAGTCCTCCTTCCTAATATTTGAACTACGCGATCTATCTCTTCATAACGGCCAACAACAGGATCTAGTTTTGATTCACTAGCTAACTTTGTTAAATTTGTTCCAAATTCATCGAGAGTAGCTGTTTTTAAATTACCCTTACTAGTATTAGCTCCACTGCCAACCTCGGCTGTTTCGCCTAACATTCTTATAACCTGTGTTCTTACTTTGGTAAGATCAATACTAAGATTTTCTAGAACTCTTGCGGCTACACCCTCACCTTCTCTAATTAAACCAAGTAATAGATGTTCAGTTCCTATATAGTTGTGACCCAATTGACGGGCTTCTTCGAGAGAAAGCTCTAATACTCTCTTAGCACGTGGTGTAAAAGGTATTTCTACAGCTACAAAACCTGAACCTCTACCAATTATCTTTTCTACCTCTATTCTTGAATCTTTTAAATTAACTCCTAGTGATTTAAGAACCTTCGCTGCAACACCCGTACCCTCTCCAATTAAACCTAATAGAATTTGTTCTGTCCCAACAAAATTATGACCAAGTCTTCTAGCTTCCTCTTGAGCAAGCATAATGACTTTTATAGCCTTTTCTGTAAATCTTTCGAACATTAGAAGATTAAATCTATTAATAACCTACCAGTAATATGTCAATTTTGTGTTCAGAATGAGCTTTTGTGAATACCCAAAAATATATTTTATTGTTTAAATTTTATATTTTTTAGTGATATAGCAATAAATTAGAGTAATTTCAAGCATTCTGGTTATCCGAACAATTAATTTTTTAAATTATTTAGTTGTTAATTTTTTTTCTTTTAATAGAGCATCTGAACCGTCTTTATAATAATTTTTTCTAATCCCCACAGTGGAAAAATCAAAATGACTATAGAATTTTTCAGCTGTGAAATTAGTATGAGACACTTCTAAAAATAATTTTTTTAATTTTAGTTTTTCACATTCTTTAATTAGATAGTTCATCAGGTAGGTACCAAAACCTTTTTTTCTATATTTTTGATTGATTACAAAAAAATTTATTTGAGCTTCATCTAGAATTACATGAAATACGCATATTCCTACTGTTAAATTTGAAAGTAATAAACCAAAGATCTTTACACCTTCTTTTTTTAATTCATTTGTCCATTGGTCTCTACTCCACAATGAAATTGTTTTTGAATCTAATTCATAACATAAATCAATATCTTTCTCATTTATTTGTTTAATGGATATCATTTAATAAAAAATACTCAAAAAATTTGAAATTAAAGTCATTATAAAGACATTACACTTTTAGAATAACTTCATTAAAGATTCTCTCATGAAAGAAAAAAAATCCTTTTTAAAACAAAAGATTGACCGAGAAAGTCCTAATAAAAATATAGTACCTATCACTACATCTATTGGAGAAGATGGAAAATTATTTGTTGGTGGATGTTCTATTCAAGAATTAGTAAAAAATTATGATTCCCCTCTCTACATTTTGGATGAAATCACTTTAAGAAACTCTTGTAGAGCTTACAAAAAAGCTTTAGAGAAATACTACCCAGGAAAATCACTACCTATATATGCCTCCAAAGCGAATAGTTCAATATTCATGAGCAATCTTGTTTCCTCAGAAGGCTTAGGACTTGATGCAGTTTCGGAAGGAGAACTATTGACAGCTCTTAAGGGTGGTGTTCCAAATGAGAAAATTGTTTTTCACGGGAACAATAAATCAGATAAAGAAATAGAGTTTGCAGTTAGAAATAATATTAAGGTAATTGTTGATAATGATTATGACTTAGAAAGATTAGATGAACTCTCAAATTCAATTAATCGTGATTTAGAAATAATGATTCGCTTTACTCCTGGGATAGAATGCCACACACATGAATACATAAGAACTGGATCATTTGATAGCAAATTTGGTTTCGGGTTAGAATGTTTAAATACTCTATTTCGCAGAATCAGAAATACAAAAAATCTAAAATTAAAAGGATTACATGCTCATATTGGTTCACAGATTTTTGAACTAGACCCTCATAAAGATCTTGGAGAAATAATGGTAAGGGTAATTTTAGACGCCAAAAAATTTGGTCATAATATCGAGGAACTGAATGTTGGTGGAGGCTTAGGTATCAAGTATACCGAAAGTGATGATCCCCCTTCAATTGATGAATGGGTAAAAACAATTTCTTCTTCTGTTGTTAAAGCTTGTAAAAAAAACAACCTAGATTTTCCTACTTTAATGTGCGAACCTGGTAGATCAATAGTATCTACAGCAGGTATAACCATTTACAAAATTGGGGCTTTTAAAGAAATTCCTGGTATCAGAACATATTTATCTGTTGATGGTGGGATGAGCGATAATCCAAGACCAATTACATATCAATCAAATTATTCTGCATGTTTAGTAAGTAATCCATTAAATATTAATTCCAAAAATAAATATACTATTGCTGGTAAGCACTGCGAATCGGGAGATGTATTGTTCAAGGAAATTGAACTAGCAGATTGTAAAGCAGGAGATCTTATATGTGTTTTTGGTACTGGTGCATACAATAATTCAATGAGTTCTAACTACAACAGAATTCCAAGACCTGCTGCTCTATTAGTTAAAGATGGAGAGGCAGAAATTATTCAAAAAAGAGAAAGTCCATTTGATCTTTTAAAATATGATGTATTACCTGATCGCTTTATCAAACAAAATTAGGTACATTTAAATTAATTTTGTTTTTAATGTGAATTTCTGGGGGTTAATAAATTTAAAACTATTATTAGATGTATTATTTGCTGTTGGTTTCGGCCTTTTATTATTTTCTAGAGTAAAAGAACAGAGGACATTATGGCTGTTAAGAGGATATTTGTTTTTAGTTTCCTCAGCATGGTTTATTCAGAGATATGCATATCTTCCGTTAACATCAAAATTAATTGATGCTGTTGTTCTAGCTTGCTCTCTCTCTTTAGCAATTCTTTGGCAAGGAGAGCTAAGAAGATTAATGGAATTATTAGGTACTGGGAGATTAGCTGTATTACTCGGTAATCCACCCAAGGAATTTAGAGCAACATCAACAACCATTACTCAGTTAGTTGATACTGCAGGTAAACTTTCTCAAAATAGGAGAGGTGCTTTAATAGTTGTAGATTTGGGTAGTGATTTAAGGCCTGAAGATTTCTTATATTCAGGTACAAATATTGAGGCACAATTATCAACGGACCTTTTAATAAATCTTTTTGCAACCGATACACCGTTACATGATGGAGCAGTTCTTGTTAAAGGTAACAAAATAATATCTGCCGGAGTAATTCTACCTCTCTCTAGACAAGGAATTAGTAGATACGGAACAAGGCATTTAGCTGCATTAGGAATTACAGAAAGATTTGACAGGTGTATATGTATTGTTGTTTCTGAAGAGACAGGTACGTTATCATTAGCAAATCAAGGTAAACTTGAAAGGCCAATTACCAGCAGTAGGTTACAAGAACTTCTCGTTAATTTGATTGGGAATCAGAACTCTATGGGAGCAAATAAAGCACCTTTAAGTAAAAATGTTTTATCCCAAAAGACAAACACTACTGATAACATTATTAGTGATATCAATGAAAAAGAGCCAGAAAAATCAGAAATCTTTATTAACAAAAAGGACTAACTAATGAGTCTAGGAAAAATAATTGACAAGAAAAATAACGACTTATCTAACAGAATTGATAAGCAGAAAGTTCCAGAACATGTTGCAATAATTATGGATGGGAATGGGAGATGGGCGACTAAAAAAGGTTTACCTCGTACATATGGGCACAAGAGAGGAGTGGGTGTTTTAAAAGAAATTCTCAAAGCATCAAAAAAATTAGGTTGTAAGGTACTCACTGTTTATGCTTTTTCAACTGAGAATTGGACAAGACCAACAAAAGAGGTTGACTTCCTTATAAATCTTTTTAGCGAAGTTTTGAGAAACGAAATTAAAGAGATACATGAAGAATCAACAAAAATAAAATTCATTGGAGATTTAACTCCTTTTCCAGAAACTTTAAAAGAAATAATCTCCAGTTCAGAATCTCTAACTAAAAACAACACTAAATTTTTATTGAATGTTTGCGTCAATTACGGAGGTAGGCAAGAAATAGTAAAAGTTGCAAAAGAACTAGCAATAAAATCTTATTCAGGTGAAATAAAACCAAATGAAGTTAATGAAGAATTATTTAATTCAGAGTTATTAACTCGAGGAATAAAAGATCCAGAATTACTAATAAGAACTAGTGGAGAAAAAAGGATTAGTAATTTTCTTTTATGGCAATTAGCTTATTCAGAAATTTACATATCTGACGTAATGTGGCCAGACTTCAATGAGTTTGAATTTCTAAAAGCAATTATTGATTACCAATCAAGGAGTAGACGTTTCGGCGGTATAGAATCATTACCAACTGAATCTTTTGAAGATTCTCAATATTCTTCTTAATAAACATGGTAAATTCCAATAATCAGTTATCAAGAGAAATTAGGTTCGATTGGAACAAAGAGGAGATATTGGAAATACTTAATATGCCTCTGATTGATTTAATGTGGGAATCACAAACTGTACACAGAAAATTCAATAAATACAACATTCAATTAGCATCATTGTTCAGCGTAAAAACTGGAGGATGTGAAGAAAATTGTTCTTATTGCAGCCAATCAATTTATAGTACTAGCGAAATTAAAAGTCATCCACAATTTCAAGTTGAAGAGGTTTTAGCAAGAGCTCAAATAGCAAAAAATGAGGGTGCAGATAGGTTTTGCATGGGTTGGGCGTGGAGAGAAATTAGAGATGGAAAATCTTTTAATGCAATGTTGGAGATGGTTAGAGGTGTAAGAGATTTAGGGATGGAAGCATGCGTTACTGCTGGGATGCTCACAGAAGAACAAGCTTCCAGACTGGCTGATGCAGGCTTAACCGCGTATAACCACAATCTTGATACTAGTCCTGAGCATTATAAAAATATTATTACGACAAGAACTTATCAAGACAGACTAGATACTATAAAAAGAGTAAGGAATGCAGGGATAAATGTTTGTTGTGGAGGGATAATAGGTTTGGGTGAAAATAATGGCGATAGAGCATCTCTTTTGGAAGTACTTTCAAACATGAATCCACACCCTGAAAGTGTTCCTATAAATTCATTAGTAGCTATTGAAGGTACTGGTTTAGAAGATAATCAAGAAATTGATTCTATTGAAATGATAAGGATGATAGCTACAGCAAGAATTCTTATGCCTAAAAGTAAAATAAGATTAAGTGCAGGGCGAGAAAAGCTTTCAAAAGAAGCCCAAATTTTATGTTTTCAATGTGGTGCAAATTCAATCTTTTATGGAGATGAGTTACTCACAACTTCAAATCCATCTTTTCAATCAGACAGAAAACTTCTTAAAGAGGTAGGAGTATCATTTAACAAAGATTTTGAAACTACTGAAAAAACATTATCTTCTTTATGAAAGGCAAAAATTATAAGATAGTTTCTCTTTACTCTTTCTTCCCATTTCAAGAAAACTTAATTCTTGATCTAAAAAATAAATTATTAGAAATCGAAAATGAAAATGATCTTTCAGGTTTGTTAATTTTTGCAAGTGAGGGTATTAATGGAACTATTTGTGCCGAGAAAAATGTAATTGATTTTGTTATCAATTTATTTAATAAATATGCAGGTAATAGAAATTTGAACATTAAAATAAACTTTTCAAAAGAGAAAGTCTTCAAAAAATTAAAAATAAAAATCAAAAAAGAAATAGTTACCATGGGTGTACCTGAAATAAACCCTGCAGAAAATAATGGGACCTATATTGACTCATCTGATTGGAATAAATTAATTAAAAATCAAAATACAATAATCATTGATACTAGAAATCATTATGAGGTTTCTTTAGGTACATTTCAGAACTCTATTAACCCAAATACAAGAAATTTTAGTGAATTCCCCAAGTGGGTAGATGATCATTTAGAAACCCATTTAGAAAATAAACAGAATACAAATATAGCAATGTTTTGCACCGGAGGAATAAGATGTGAAAAAGCTACTAGTTTACTGAAAAAGAAAGGTTATAAAAATATTTATCACCTACAAGGAGGTATCCTTCAATACCTTGACGATATACCAAAAGAAAAAAACTTATTTGAAGGTGAATGTTATGTTTTTGATAAAAGAGTTGCTTTAGATCAAGATTTAGAAAAAGGCTCTTACTCGATTTGTCATGCATGTGGAATGCCAATTTCAATTCAAGATCAAGAAAGAAAAGAATACAGAAAGGGTATCCAATGTCATTTCTGCATAGACCAATTCAGCGATGATGATAGGAAAAGGTTTGAAGAAAGACAAAAACAAATCGATAGATCAAAAGTGGAAAATCATAAAATCTATAAGGACTAATTTTCAAAATCATGAAAGTTGAAGAATTAGAAAAATTAGCAGATTCCATTGGATTATTAATTAAAATTCAAGTTAGAGAAACTATCGGATTATGTTTCTTTAGAATCGTGATTGCAGAACAGAAAGATAACATAATTAAGATTTGGGCCGAAATGAAAGGTTGGACTTATTTAAATAAACAAGGTATTCAGCTTGATACATTAAGAATCCTTAGTAAAGCTCCTGCTTTTGTTTCGGAATTAATATGGGCAACAACTTTGGCTTGGGCAATTGAAAAAAAATCAAGCAACAAAGTAAGACTTTTAGCTATTTTTGATAGTGAAGGATATAGTAAAAAACTTGTCAGATATTTTAAATTAATAGGATTCAAAATTGTCAAAGAAGTTGGTTCTAGCCCAGTAGATCTTTTATTAAGATTGGTTTGGGGAGGTGCAGGTACACTTATGAACGGGGAATGTATTTCCATATTAAAAAGACTTGAAAAGAAACTCTCTTTAATTGAAGAAAGTTAACCCGCGTGATAACTACTTCTAACTAAAGGGCCAGAAGATACTTTTTTGAATCCTAATTCCTTAGAGAAGCGATATAAATATTCAAACTCTGATGGATCCCAATATTTCTTAACTGCCAAATGATTGAATGAGGGCCTTAAATATTGGCCAATTGTAATTTGATCACAATCTATTTTTTTAAGATCATAAATTGTATTTTTTATTTCATCCAATGTTTCCCCAAGTCCTAACATAATTCCTGATTTGGTTTGAATATGAGGAGCAATATCCTTTGACTTTTTTAGTAAACTAAGGGATTTTTTGTAATTTGCACCCCTCCTAACCTCTTTTTGCAGTCTTTCAACAGTTT
Organism: Prochlorococcus marinus CUG1435; assembly: GCA_017644375.1. NCBI lineage: Bacteria > Bacillati > Cyanobacteriota > Cyanophyceae > Synechococcales > Prochlorococcaceae > Prochlorococcus > Prochlorococcus marinus. The sequence continues at coordinate 24,063 of JAEPLP010000002.1, read as the reverse complement.
CAAGATTATGATTAAAGCATATTGGATCTTTTTCTAAAATCATCTTCAATCTCTCAGTCTGAAGGTTATTTGTTTCATCAAGATTTTTGCCTCCACCCCATAAATCAGGAGTTAAAACTTCAATTTTAATTGTTGAATCAATTTTTCTAATCTCATCAATTGTAGATATAAATAAATTTGCACCATGATCAGGGAGATCGTCTCTAGCTACAGATGTCAAAACAACATATTTCAAATTTAGTACTTTCACTGCTTCAGCGACTTGAGTACATTCATCAATATTGATAGAACTAGGTCTACCTTTATTTACCTGACAAAAAGCACATGAACGAGAACATATCGATCCACCCAGTAAGAAGGTGGCAGTTCCTGAGGCATAACATTCTGCTCTATTTGGACATCTTGCTTCTTCACAAATAGTATGAATATTTGATTTTTTGATGAGTGTTTGTATTTTTTCGAATTCTGAAGCTTTACTAATAGGAAATTTAATCCAAGAGGGAAGTCTTAAGATTTTTTCTTTATTTATTAGATTATTGTCTCTCATTGTCTAATTTAGTTTTGTTCTTCCTTCTAAGGCCCTTGCAAGTGTAACTTCATCCACATATTCAAGTTCACTACCCATTGGGAGCCCATATGCAATCCTCGTAACTTTAGTAAAAGGGGCTAACAATTTTCCAATATAAAGACTTGTTGTATCTCCCTCAACACTTGGGGTCAATGCCAATATGATCTCATCTATTTCAGAATGACTAACTCTTTCTACCAAGCTTCTTATTTCTAAGAGTTCGGGGCCAACAGAATCCATTGGGGATATTAAACCACCAATAACATGGTAAACACCTTTAAATTCTCTGGCGCGCTCCAAAGCGAGCAAATCTTTAGTTTCTGCTACTACACAGATTAGTTTTTGATTCCTTTCGGTATTTTTACAAATTTCGCATTCATCTTCTGAAGTCAAATTGAAACATTTTTTGCAACGACCAACATTACTATGTGCTTCTAACAGAGCCTTTGAAAATTCTCTTATTGTACTTTCAGGTTGTTTTAAAATAAACAGGGCTAATCGTTGCGCTGTTCTTGGACCAATCCCTGGGAATTTCTCAAAATGACCGATTAATTTTGAAAGTGGTTTGGTATAAGTAATCAAAATTAAACTATTTCTAGAGATAATTTAGACGCAAAATTCCGAATTGCCATAATTGTTTGCTTTTAATGTCTTATTATGTTTTTAGTTAGTAATTTCAAACAAAATGAAAAATATTAAATTTAACCCTTTTAAATATTTATTTTTGGTTTTTTTGTGCTTGACACTTAGTGCTTGTAGTGGCGGACTAAATGCGGGATTAGAAGCTTATCAAAGTCCAGATGGTAGATATGCCTTTTTATATCCAACAGGATGGACTAGAGTAAAAGTCGATGGAGGACCTGAAATTATTTATCATGATTTAATAAATAGTAATGAGACCTTAAGTTTAGTTATTTCTGATGTCAATAAAGATGTTCAATTAGAGCAATTAGGAAGCCCAAGTGAAGTAGGTCAAACATTAATTGATAAAGTCATTGCTCCCGAAGGTTCAGGTAGAGAGGTAAAACTTATAAATGCCAATAAAAGGGAGGCATCCAATCATATTTTCTATGATTTAGAGTATGAATTAAATTTAAATGAACAGGCAAGACATGAATTAGCTACTGTCGTAATTGATAGAGGAACACTTTACACTTTCGCTGTTGGAACAAATGAGGAAAGGTGGAATAAAGTTGACGGTATGTTTAGTAACGTAATTGAATCATTTAACTTCTTAATATAGTTTAGAAATTAATACTAGATTCCTACTTGAACATTCCACAAGTCAGCATATATTTTGTTCTGATCTAATAGTTTTTCATGTTTTCCGCTTTCTACTATTTTACCTTTATCTATAACTACAATATTATCCGCATTTTTTATAGTGCTTAATCTATGAGCTATTACTATAGTTGTTCTTTCTTTTGTGATTTTAGATAACGATTTTTGAATTAAAGCCTCTGTTTCATTATCAACTGAAGCTGTAGCTTCATCTAAAATTAATATTGGAGCATCCTTTAAAACAGCTCTCGCCAAGGCAATTCTTTGACGTTGCCCGCCTGAGAGCCTTTGGCCCCTTTCCCCCACTATAGTTTTATAACCATCTGGTAATTGTTCAATAAATTTATGAGCTTCCGCAATCTTTGAAGCTTTAATAATATCTTTAAGACTTGGGTTGATTGAGCCATAAGCAATATTTTCTTGTACACTGCCATGAAATAAATAAGTTTCTTGACTTACTAAAGAGATACACTTTCTTAAATCCCTCAAATTTATTTCTTTAATAGAAACCCCATCCAAGGTTATTGCCCCATTATTACTATCATAAATTCTGAGTAGTAGTTTTATTATTGTACTTTTCCCAGAACCTGTTAAACCAACAATTCCTAATGTTGAGTTATTTTCAATTTCGAAATTTATGTTTTTTAAAGTTAAATCTCGTCCAGGATAATTAAAATTTACATTATTAAAAATAATTTCTCCTTTGATATCTTTAGGTTCAATTTTTATTTTTCCATCTTTTATTTTTATAGGCGTATCTATGAGATCAATTACTCTATCTATTGAAGCCATAGATCTTTGAAAATCATCTAAAACATGCCCCAAAGTAGTTAAAGGCCATAATAGTCTTTGTGTAATAAACACTAAAAAACTATAAGTACCTACATCAAGTGTCTTGTTCCAAGTTTGGAAACCTCCAATTAATAGAATCGCTATAAAAGCAAATAAAATTGCAAACCTTATAAGAGGTATAAAAGCAGAAGATAATTTTATTGCAGCCTTATTACTTCTTTGATAATCGAGACTTTCTTTATTTAATCTATTTAGCTCCCATTTTTCTTTAGTAAAACTTTTTATGGTTAAAATTCCACTTAAATTATTATTAAGCCTTGATGCCAAAAGTCCAGCTTTATTTCTAACATCTCTGTATTTTGGAGCAAGCTTCCTTTGAAATTTAATTGATCCTAAAAATATAATTGGAATAGGAAAGAAAGCAAACAAAGCGATTTTTGGAGCGACAAAAATCATAGTGCCCCCAATTATTAAGACAGTTATAAATAACTGAATAATCTGATTAGCCCCTTGGTCTAGAAATCTCTCTAGTTGATTTATATCATCATTCAAAATAGATAATAGCCTTCCAGTATTATCATTTTCAAAAAAATCCATATCCAATTCCTGGATATGCTCATAAGCTTTTATTCTTAATTTATGTTGCGATAGCTGAGCTAAATTTCTCCATAAAATCGAATATAAATATTCAAAGGAGGATTCGCCAGACCAAACTATTCCTGAAGCAAATGCGAGAAAAATCAATTGTGCTGGAACTTCTTTTATTCCAAAACCAGCAATCCATGAATTCTGTTCCTTAACAACGATATCCACTGCAAGACCAATTATTACAGGGGGAGCTAAATCTAATATTTTATTAATTATGGAACTAAGAAAAGCAAAAAATAGTAACCTTCTTTCCTCAATCAGATTCAAATAAAGTCTAATTATTGGATTTTGATTGTTCTTAGACCTCATAAAAATAATAATTAAATTTTTCTATTATGATTTAAATTTTCTATAGTTTCTAATTTACATTTTGTTTTTGCATCTTGATGACTTGCAGTTTGCATAAATTCTTGGTAGTAACAATCACAAGTTTCATTCGCAATTTCTTCACTATATATCATTTTTGCTTTCATCATCTCCTCTTTGACACTCTGAAGACAAAATAATTTTATGATTGAATTTTCTTTCGTTTGAGCTAGATAAGAACTATTAAAGGAGTTGAATAGTATTATCAGATTCACAAAAATAAAGAAATTATATTTGCTAGCTTTCATTTTCTATGACTAGTTTCTGACTTTAATTTTTTTTAATTTATTTTTAGTTTCTCTATGCAGATCTCTGGGTAAATCTACCAAACTGTAATCATTGAAAATCTGTATCTTCCCAATGGATCTTCCATTTATATTAGTTGAATTACAGATTGAGGATATAATATTTGCAACTCTAACTCCGTCAAATTTACCAAAGTTAAATTTGTAGGTTTCAAAAGAATCATTTTGATAATTATTTCTTCTATTTGAATTTCTCATACGATTATTACTATTTCTATTTGATCTATTTCGATCAGTATTATTTTGTTTATTAATCCAAGAATCATCGTCATTAACAAAAAATGATTTATTACCTATTACTAAATTAATTGCCGCCATTGCAATATTTGAGTCATCCATAGAGTATTTTTCTTTTAAATTATCTAGTACATCAATAATCAAAGCTTTATTTTCTTCATTTTCATCTTTAGCTAAAGAACTCTCATTAACATTATCTATAAGTTTCTCCATCCTTTTTTCATTTATTATTTTATTACTTGGTATATCAATTTCTTCAATCTTGGTTCTTGTTGAGTTTTCTAAGTTTCTTAGAAAATGTTTTTCTCTTTGATTAACAAATAGAATTGCTTCTCCTGATCTGCCTGCCCTTCCAGTTCTTCCAATTCTATGAGTATATGTTTCCTTGTCAAAAGGAAAATCGTAATTAACAACAAGTTTTATCCTCTCAACATCTAATCCTCTAGCTGCGACATCAGTTGCAACAAGGATATTAATAAATCCTTTTTTCAATCTATCTACAGTATTTTCTCTTTGATTTTGAGGTATATCTCCATTAAGTACTGCCACAGTATGACCTGAATTCTCTAAAGCTTCAGCTATTGAAGTAGTAAGTAGTTTTGTCCTAACAAAAATAATTACTCCCTCGCTATTAAGTTCTAGTATTCTTTTTAAAGCATCCAACTTATGATGCCTTTGTACATATAGAAATTTTTGCGAAATTAATTGAGTTTCTTTTTTGACACTTTTGATTAATATTTCAGCGGGATCATTTAGATATTTTTTTGCTATATTTCTTATCTCACTAGGCATTGTTGCTGAAAACAATACCATCTGCTTATTTTCTGGAAGTTGATCTATTATCCATTCAATATCTTCAAGAAAACCCATATTTAACATTTCATCTGCCTCATCTAAAACAAGACAATTTATATCTTTAATTTTAAAAGTCCCCTGCCTTATATGATCCATTATTCGGCCTGGGGTCCCAACTACTACATCAACTTTTCTTTTTAATGCAGAAATTTGATTTCGATAGTCGGTACCTCCATATATTGCAACAGTCTTAAAATTACTAGATTCAGAACTATAACTTTTAAAAGATTCTGCCACTTGAGTTGCTAATTCTCTTGTAGGAGTCATAACTAAAACCTTGGCATTTAATTCTTTATTATCTGTAAGTTTTTCTATTAATGGTAGTGCGAAAGCTGCAGTCTTTCCTGTTCCTGTTTGTGCTTGACCTAGTAAATCCCTGCCTAACATCAGTTCGGGAATTGCAGCTTTTTGGATGGGAGTTGGATTTTTATATCCTTTATTTATTAACGAGTTTAAGATCGATTGATTAAACCCAAAATCGAGAAATCCATTCTCATTATCATCTTCTTTCGATACTTCTAATAGTTGAGATTCAATTTCTTTTTTGTTATCTAAGTTCTTGAACTCTAGTAGGGAAGAATCTTCATTCTGAGACTTTTCCTGCTCACTACTAAGAGAGTTGCCATCTTTTTTTAAAGCCATTTTAAATGCCTAATAATCTTCTGATTAGGCATTCAACAAATATCTAAATTGACTTAAATTGTTGATTAGCCTTACAGAGCCGAATTATTAATCTAACATCTTGAGGTTAAGATATTACCAATTTCTCAAAAATAAAATTTAATTTAAATAATATATATTTAAAGATTTTTTCGCTCTTGTAACAGCAGTATAAAATAACCTTCTTTCAAAATTATCTCTACAAAAGATATTTTGATTATCTTTTTTTTCTTTTACAGCATATTGATTTCTTCTATAATTTTGGGACCACAAAATGTTTACTTTTTCAGATTCACTTCCTTGAGATTTATGAATAGTAATTGCTATTGCTGGTACAACATTTTCTAAATTAGATGGATCAATTAATGCGACAATTTCTTCGTTATTATCATTAAATTTTCTAAAAAGATATTTTCTTTTATTTTTTAAACCTATAAGCACTCCGATATCACCATTTGATAATCCAAGTTCATTATTATTTTTTGTACACATTATCGGAACACCCTCTTTAAGAATTTTAAGGTCATAGGGTTTTTTTTGACCAAAAACAATTTCATTCAAATATTCAACACTCCATATTCCAGAATTTTTTTCGCATAAAATCAAGTAACTTTGTAAATTCAGAAATATCTTATCTACTAAATCTTTTTCATTAAGCAATAAATTATCAATACTCTCATCAAATATATATTTTTTTTTACTTAAATTTGAAGTTGAAATATTTAACTGTTTTAGATGACTTGTAATCGAAAATAATAGATCTTTTGGAATATCTTTTTCTCTACTCTTTGAAATAGTAATTTCTTTTGAATTATTATCTTTTTCTAATTCTTTTATCTTTTGATTAAGTAAAGAAAAATCATTATTGAATATTAAACTACTAATTAATGCTATATCTCCAATATTTCTATAAGTTTTTTCTAAATTTACTACACAAGATTTAATTGAACTATTATCTGAATATTCAAACAAATAATTCCATATAGAACAGTTATTTACTGGAGACAATTGATTTTTATCTCCAACTAAAATAATTTTACAGTCGTTTGCTAGCAAATTTAAAACTGATTCAATCAAATCGATATTAACCATTGACATTTCATCAATTATGAAAATATCAAGCTCTTTTAGTTTAAATTTCAACTTAAGAGATTTATTTTGAGAATTTAAAATCCATCTATGTAAAGTTTGAAATTCTATTTGGTCTAGAAATTTGCTAAAGGAAATATTGTTTTTATAATTAAGAGCTTCTTTCAAACGAGCTGTAGCTTTACCAGTTGGAGCAGACAAACCAATATTTAAAAAGTTATCAATTTGAAGGAGTTCTAGTATTAACTTTATTATTAAAGTGGTTTTACCCGTACCTGGTCCTCCTTGAAGGAAAACTAAGTTTGAATATTTAAATATATTTTTAATCTGATCAATTTTATTATCATCTTTATAAATTATTGAGTTCATTAAATTATCGGTATCTATTTTTTTTAGAAATAAATTAATAACTCTTTCTATCTTTTTTGACCATTTTGATAAGGATAATTTTCTATTTATCAATACGAATGGAGAATGAAGGGAACCAATCAAACCTATATTTTTTAGAACATCTATATGTTTATTGGGCCAGCCATCTTCTAATAATTCAAAGATTATTAAACTATTATCAACATCAATAATAGTTTCACCATTTTTTTCAAACTCTAATAAAATTTTTATTACATCTTTTACGAAATTTCCATATTTTTTTTCACTAAATTTGAAAATACCTAAGATTAAATTAAATATATGATCGTATTGGAAATATTCAATATTTGTAATTTTAGTCATTCTAAAAAAGGTTATCTAAATAATTAATTCTTTTTAAAGGTGCTTTGCTAATAAAAATACCTGGAGATATATCTTCAGACTTAGATTTTTCAAATAATTCAAAATCTGGTAATCCCTTTAAAAACAAATAAATATATCCTCCTAGATGTTTATGTGGTTGATAATTTTTAAGTCGCCACTTTAATAATCTATGCAATGCTAATAAATAAAGATGAGATTGCAATGGATAATGATGTTTAATCATTTCATTTCTCATGTTTTCATAGTTATAGTTTCTAGGTAAACAATCACTATTATCACTACCAGAAATAAAATTACTTTTCCAATCAATTACCCACCATTTACTATCTTCTAATTTATTTCCTACAGGGAAAACACAATCAATACATCCTGAATGAAAGCCTTTATTCATAATTTGAAGATCTTTTATTTTATTTGCATATTCTTCACCAAATTCATATTCCTTATCTAAAAAAAAGCAATTTGATATATCATTAGAATTAATATTTCTACCTTCATAAGATAGGGTTAAATCATATTTGAGTTCCTTAATTAAGTATTCATTTGGGATATCAACTAGTTTCTTATTTTGTAATTCTCTTCCTAAAGATATATTTATGATTCTTAAAATCGCATCTTTTACTTTAAAAGCCAAAGAAGTATCGATTTGATGAAAGTTCAATTCTTCAATAATTAAATCAATTAATTCTTGATTATTATCGTTTCTAAATTCAAATCTTTCTATTATTTTGTGCAGGCAAGTACCAGCAATAGTTCCTTTTGGAAATTCACTTAAGGGATTTGGATAAGAAAAATAATTAGGATAATTCTTTGAATTCTTAAAATTAGAATCTTTAATAATTGATATACTTTCTTCATAATCTTTATATTGATAAGAGACTTCATAAATATTTTTATCTTTACGTATCCAAGAAGAATAACTTGAATAAGAAATAAATTGATCAGAATTAAATACATTAGATATTTTTTTATTAACTTTATCGATTTTCCAAAGATTATTATTCAATCGGTTGGTTTGGAACTTAGAAAAAATATCTTTTATTTTCTCTTTTTCTATCCTGACTTCAAAAGTAGACTTATAAATATTGATATTTTCCAAATTATTAAGTAAATCATTATTTAAAATATTATTTGTATCCTCTAAATCATTAAAAACAATAAGTTTATATTTGCTCCTTGTAAGTGCTACATAAATTAACCTCTCACTCTCTTTAAATAAATCTTCTTCTTCTATTAATTTAAATTTTTCAACCTTAGCGTAATTATTAGAGATATTAACGTATATATTTCTATCAATATTTGATTTCCAAAGAGGTCCTTTAATTTTATTTGACTTATTTGAAATAATTGAAAGATATGGACATAGGACTATTTCAAATTCGAGGCCCTTACTACTATGAATGGTAGAAAGATTTATTCCATTTTGAAGATTATAATCTTTCGTCAAAAAATCTTCTCCAGTAGAAATTCTTAAAATATGATCTAACTGATTTTTATACCAGTTGAAGACTATATTGAGATCAAAATCATTATTTATTAATTCAATTTCAACAATTTCTGAAAGTTGAAATAAATTTGAATTTAAATCTGAATCTTGAATAATCGAGGATGACTTGTAATTTATAAGTAGTTCATTAACAATGTTTAAAAAACCTTTTTCTCTTAGTTCTTCGGACCAAGTAATGCATTTATTAATTAAAATTTCTAAATTATTACTAATTCCATGATCAAGTAAATCTTCTAATTTTATTTCTATAAACTTTGAAGCAGCAAGCAAAGTTATATTTTTAAAAGACCTCGGATTTAATAAACATTCAATAAATAAAAATAGTAGAGAACTTGCTTCTGTATCAAAAATATTTTGTTTATTTTGAATTTTGCATGGGAGGTTAAACTGATTTAATTTTTTTTTAAAATCTAAGCATTGCGAATTATTTAATGTAAGAATCGCAATTTTATTAATATCAATTTCCTTATTTTTTAAAATAAAGTTAACTATGTAATTAGTTACAAGATCCTCTATATCAGTCTCTTTTTTTGAAAATTCTACAATTTCAAATACATCCTTAAATTTAAATTTAGGGTTGATACTTTCATTAATTCTTGAGGTTAATTTACTATAGTTTAGTTTTGATTGTTTAAGTCCATTCTTATAAAGTGTATTAAGAACATCGATTAACTCTTTTGAAGATCTATAGTTATCTGTGAGACTAAAAACTTGGATTGCATTAGATCTTGCATCTAAGTAAGTTTCAATATCTCCACCTCTAAATTTGTAAATCGCTTGTTTTGGATCACCTACGCAAAGTAAAAAATGATTTTTTGTATTAAAGAACTTTTTTATTAAATTCCACTGAGTAATATCAGTATCTTGGAACTCATCAACTAAGACACATTTAAACCTTTTTTGAATTTTAGATAGAGTATTACTATTACTAATTTCCGAATCTAGAAATGTATTTTCTACAGTCTTTATAAGATCATTGAAGTTGAAAATAGAAAAACTTTTCTTTAATTCAATTAATTTTATATAAGCTAATTGGGTAAATATTCTTACAAATTCAGTAAAGAAACCTTCTTTTATTTTATAAATTTTATCTTGTAATAAATTAAATTTAGTAAAATCTAATTTTAGATTATGTTTATTAATTTCTTTAGATATATTTTCAATATAAAAATATTTAGATAAAAGATCATCCTTAGAAATATCATATATAAAATCAATAACATTTTTAGAATTAAGCCTTTTGTTAATCTCTTCAATCCAACAATTTATTTGATTAAACTTATCATTTCTTGGTTTTGCAGCATATATTTGACTTTTTCCACCACTCTCCTTAATTAATTTTCCTAACTCTTTGAGTTGTAAAAATAATTCCTTACCTTTCTTATTCCATTCAAAACAAAAATCATTCCAATTTAAATAAAAATATTCATTAAAATAATCATTTAAATCAATAATCTTATATTTATTATTTATATGAAATTTACAGATATTTTCTTGATCTATATTTTTTAAAATTTCTACAAAAAATGACTTATTGATCCTACTTCCAAATCTAGAACTTATTTTTTTTTGGTTAACTGCTGAAATAAGCTCATGATTAAGATTCAGAAAATCATCAATCCACAAATTATCTATTACATCTTTATACAAATTATCAATATTATTCTCAATATATGGATCCTGAGTTACACCTATTTCAATACTATATTCATCAATAATATTATTACAAAAAGCATGGAACGTTGTTACTTTTAACTTATAGAATTGATTTACAAAATTATCAATTTCGGAAATTATTTTTTCCTCAGATTTATCTTTATCCTTAAAATTTAGATACCAATCCTTAAGAGTATTATCTACCTTACTTTCATTATGACTTTTCAAATATAATTTTAATTCATGAAATCTCGAGAGTATTTTATCTCTTAATTCAGAACAAGTATTTTTTGTAAAACTTAGCAAAAGTATCTCATCTGGTTTAACTTTTTTCTCCAAAACATTTCTTAAAACTATATGAGCCAAAGAGAAACTTTTACCTGTTCCTGCACTTGCTTCTACTAATTTAAAGTTATTATCTAATTTAATTTGATTAATATCCATTTCTTTATTAAATTAAACTTTGACCTCATTTTTATAAAGTAAGTAATTCTTAAATTTATTCATTAAATATTTCTCTTCCATGGCAATCTTAAATTTAATTATTAAAGCTAAGCTTATTGTCAAAAATAAATAATAAATAGATAATTTTGTTACAAAAACTCCAATGGAAATAAATATTAAAGAATAGTACATAGGATGACGCATAAATCGATAAATACCTGTAGTAACTAGATTGCTATTGTTTATAGGTCTTGGGAAAGGGGATAAATTTTTACCTAAGTCTTTAATTGAAACTAACATTATTATAAAAGCGATTATGATAATTAAAATACCTAGGAAATAAGAAAAAGAACTTGCTTGAATTATTTGTTTTTGTGGAAGAAATTTCCATTGAAAAAAATGAAGACTAATAATAAAGAACTGTAAAAAAACAAGCATTAAATCATGAGAATCTTTTAAAAATTTTTTTAACTGAAATTGAGACATTTTTTATTTCTTAAATGCTTTAATTAGAGGACCATATAATCTGTATGATAATTGATCAAAATTGTTATTTCCAAGAAAGAAATCTGGTTCTTTTTCATTACCAAAACACATTTTCATTTCGATATTATCTCTTTCTCCTTTAGAAAAATTGTTATTACCAATCCATTTATCTGTAAAAGCTTTTTTTTCATTTTTTGATTTTATTTTTGCTTCTACATATTTATAAGAACTTTCTGGAGGAAGAGGTAAACATTTTTCAGAATAATTTTTAAAAATATTTATGTAATCCTCCAAAATTAGATTTGATTCAGTTGCTCCGGGTGATTGAATAATTTGCGATTTATAATTATTTTCTGTTCTAAAAATAACTTTAGTCCTTTTTATATTCCTCTTTAAAGAAGATATAAAGAGTAATTTTATCCAAGCCTCAGTCAAACGACTTAAACTTAACTTCGCATTAATTAATTCAATTACTGTGTCATCAGCGATTAAATATTCTTCTTTATTCGCATTTAACTTAACATAGATTTTATTAATCTTTTTATGTTGACTCAAACTTGCAGATAGACTGCTCAATAATTCTTTGATTTCTTTTTCTTTTGTGAAAATACTATTTTTGGGCATTATAATACCATTTTCAGCCAATTGATCATTAATATTTAATTCATTTAAATAATCAATAATATTATGATTATCAATCTCTACTTGCTGGATTATTTTTGTAATTAGTTGCGACTTTTGCAGATTGCTTACATACTCCTCGTCTGGATGATGAATAAATATTTCTTTGGGAGAAATATTGTTTTTATTAAGCCAATATTTTTGTGGAGTCTTGAACCAATAAATCAATTCTGATAATTTGTAATTTTTAATATCAGATTTTTTTTCATTCCAATTTATATCTTCTATTAAAGAATAATTACTTTTAACAATCTTAGATTTATCAAGATCAATTATTTCATTTTTATTTAAATCAAAATCTTTAATTATTATTTCTCTTTGGCTTTGGTTTAAAAAACTATCAAAAAAAGAAATCAACTCTTTTATAGGAAAAGAAACATCTAATTTTTTATTATCTTTATCATTTTTTACCCAAGTAACTATAAATTTATCTCTGCAGGCAATTAACAACTCCAGAAATGCATATTTCTCTCTTTCAAAAACAGATGGATCACCCAAATGATATTTGTTTTTTAATAAATTAATGTTTTCACTCTTTGGTAATTTTGGATAATTAACACTATTCATGTCTATTAGGAAGATAACCTTATGTGGAATATGCCTTGAATTCTCAATATCACTTACTAGGATCTTGTTGACTCGTGATTTGCTTTGATATTTAACTTTATTTATGCAAGAAATTAATATTTCTCTAAAAACTTTTAACAAGATAAGATCATCAGGTATTAAAGGTATTTCGTGATTATCAAGAATTCTATTTATTTCACTTATTTCTAAATTGAAATTTGCATTAGAATCAGCAATACTTTTTAATATAAACTTTATCTTTTCCACCCAATTCGAGTAAGAAAAAGATCCCCTCATCAAATTAATATATTTTTTAAAATGAATTAATATTTTAACCCATTTATTCAAATCCAAACTTATATTTTTATAGCTGAATGGTTTTAAATTAAAAGTACTTAAATTTACTTCTTTGTCATAAATTAAGCCTAAAATAATTCTATTTATACACCAATCTAGAGTATTTTTCTCTTCACCTAATCTTTCTTTATCATCTAAACCCCAATGAAAACCCGCTTGGGAAAGTAAGAAAATAATTTCATCCTTCTCAGTAATATTAAAATCAAAAATGTTCTGAGTTACTTTTTTCGAAAGAATATAATCTATTTTTTCAAGTGTAATTTTTTCACTTGCTATTTCAGTGATGTCAATTAGAAATTCATAAATACCTAAAGAGTCATGATTATCCTCATCAATAAAAAAATAAGGTATCTTCTCACCATTAATTAACTCATTATTAAAGATGTACCTTAGATAAGGTTTAATTAAATTAGTTTGTGGAGATAAAACAGCAATATCACTATATTTAATATTCTCGCAAGAATTAATTATTTCTATAATTTTATTTCTTAAATATTCAAATTGACTATTCTGATTAAAATGCTCACAAAGTAATATTGAATCATCCCTTTCACTTACTATAAAATCAAAGCTATTATTATCAATTAGTCTTTTTTGTATTTGATTAAGAAGAGGAATATCTTTTTTATTATGAAAATTAGTTATTGGATCGAGATAAATAAGATTATTTTTAAAATTTATACCCTCTGTATAAATATTTTCATCAATTAATTTCTGAAAGTTTGCTCCAAATTTACCAAATATTTTCTCTATATTTTTATTATTTAAATTCAATTTACTTTCATTATCATCAAATTCCAACTCACCTTCAAGACAATTTATTCTATTCCATAAATCTTCTCCAGGAGATAATAAATACAAATTTACTTTAATAAATTTTGAAAGTTCTGAATAAAAATTAATATGTAGTTTAGATAAATTATTATCAGAAAAAATATAAATTTGATTTGGTAATTGAAATTGAATGTTTTTAATTTTTCTTAAATTCTTTATTACTTCAATCATGTATAAACATGATGGCTTTTCAGATATCTTTTCCTCTATTAATTTGTATAAAATAGGTTGCCAAAATTGATCTGAGTTTAAATTCTTAAATAAATTAGATGAATTAATTTCATATCTATTCCATTGAGCAATCATTTCAGGTCTAAAAATCAGATAATCAATAAAATTATTTGTGATCTTTTTTGTCAGATTATATATATCTCCATCAATTGTCTTTTTATTATCCAAATATTTATTAATCCAATTTCTAAGCGGAAATGATTCTTTAAAGCTATTTAATTCTTCCAAGGAATCAATAATGCCCCATTTAATTGACTCATAATTCCATGCGCTCATATCAATTACAGGGAAAAAATTTGTCAATAAAGATTCGGTATATGTTGATATTGTCTTTAATTCATAAAGAGCACTTATTTTGTTTTTTATAGTTATTTGTTCACGTAACCAATTCCCAAAAAAGTAATTGGGGACAACTATTTCTAATTTCTCATTTATAGGCGGAGGACATATTTTTAATTCCTCTGCTAACAGCTCACTAATTACTTCAATTTTATTTGACTTATAAAGATTGAGCAATTTACTAGATAGTTATATTACTCAACTTTAAATGGATCAATTATTTCTGCATTAGGACATTCGAATTCCCCCACAGCAACAAACTCTAAACGCAACTTTAAGAAAGTTATAAATTTTCTATCCGTTGATAAAATAACTGCTGGGGGTGATGGAATCTTTGCTTTTAGATCAGAAAATCGGGCGGTTTGCAAAAATGATGGATTTTTTAAAAACCAAAAATCTATTTCTTTATTGTTTTCTTTATAATTCCTTTCCCTTTCTTTCAAAATCTCTTCAAGTGGTTCTTCAACTGTCAAAAACTTTTCACTTGCCGCGACGAAATAATAAGTTGTCATTTTGAACTTTAATTTGATGTAATAAGTGACTTCATTTCACTAACTGACTTTTCTAATCCTACTGCTAAAGCCCTTGCAACAATACTATGGCCTATGTTTAACTCATTCATATTGTTAATTGATGCAATTTTTTTAACATTATTGTAGTTAAGTCCATGACCAGCATTAACAACTAATCCCAGGTCATTTGCATTATGTGTAGCCTCCATAATCCTTTGAAGCTCTTTGTTTTGATCATAACCTGTTAGTTCGGAATATCTACCAGTGTGTAATTCTATAAAATCAAACCCTACTTCTTTTGAGTAATTGATCTGATCAAAAATTGGATCAATAAACGCACTCACTTCAATATTTGAATCTTTTAAATTTTCAACAAAATTACTTAGATACTTTATATTACTTTTTACATCCAACCCGCCTTCTGTAGTAACCTCCTCCCTTTTCTCTGGTACAAGTGTTACGCAATCAGGAACAACCTTTTTAGCTATTTCTAACATTTCTTCTGTAGCAGCCATCTCTAAATTTAGTTTTGTTTTTATAGTTTCTTTCAAAAGAAATACATCTCTATCTTGAATATGTCTCCTATCCTCTCTTAAGTGGACTGTTATTGAATCTGCTCCTCCTAATTCAGCTAAAAAAGCAAATTGAACAGGGTCTGGCTCTATAGTTTTCCTTGCTTGCCTTACATTTGCAATATGGTCAATGTTTACTCCTAAAGTAGTCATAATTTCAAGATCTTAGTTTCTAGACAATCTAGTAACCGCCCAATAATAGCTAATAAAAAATTACAAACCTATAAATTATTAATATTTAGTAAATTGAATTTGGAAAAAAAATCTAATGATATAAATCCTTTTTTAGGTTTTTTAGCTATGCTCCTTACCCAGGACATTGTAATAAAGATTTTTTTTAGTGACATAAAAATTAAAAATAAAATTTTTAAAATACCAAAGGATTCTTCAATTATTTTGGCCCCAACCCATAGATCAAGATGGGACGGATTAATTATTGCTAAGGCAATGGGTAGAAGAGTTACTGGTAAAGATTGTAGATTTATGGTCACAAAATCTGAAATGAAAGGATTCCAAGGTTGGTTTTTAAAAAGACTTGGTTGCTTTTCAATTGATCAGTTATCTCCTTCTCTTTCCGTATTAAGATTTGCAGTAGACCTAATAATAAAAAAGAAACAACTGGTAATTTTCCCTGAAGGAAGAATTAATAAATACGGTAAAAATTTAAAACTTAAAGATGGGTTATATAGGTTGGCCCTATTAGCATCTAAAAAAACCAATTCGATATTTATACTTCCAATAGGAATTGGCTATAGCCAAGTATCTCCGAAAATTAGAAGCAAAGTTACCTTATGCTTTGGAGAGCCTTTGTTAGTAAATAAAAATCCCAATTTATCAATAGAGGAATTTAATAAAACTCTCAAAAATAGAATGCATACCGCAGAACAAGTAGCATTAAAAAATGTAGGTCGATAAATCCATTATCAGTTAATATTAATAAATTAACAATAATGAGAATATGAAATTCTTGAGAACGATCCCGATAATTTTTATTTTTTTTGGGATATCACCTTTTATGATCCAATCTTATGCGGAAAGCAAAAACCCAAATGAATATAAGGTTCTTTCAAGTACAAACAAAAAGTTATCTATCTCCGATGTCCAAGATTACTTAACTACAGGTGACAAACTTGTAACTAAAGGTGATTTTGAAAAAGCAAAGCAAACTTATGATAAGGCGAGGAATTTAGCTAGACAACTCGCTGGATTCTATAGAGATCTCAATGGTTCATTCAAAGGTTTAGATGCAAGAATTCCACTCGAAATGGAAAAAAAAGGAAGGAAATCTATTAAAATATGGGCACAATCAAATGCTAGGTTAGCTTCTTTATATAAAAGGAAAAAACAACCTGAGGTGGCGGTACCTTTACTGGTTGAGACAATAAGATTAATGTCTCCAAATAGTACTGAAGGTAAAGAAGCATATGAAGATTTATTAGAACTTGGTTTCGTTGAGACAAGTTATAAAGGATTTTAATTGAGTATCATGATTTCCAATTCAAAAGTCATAAGTTTAATTTTAAACAAGTTACCAGATTCCAAAGTAAAAGTTGAAAACCTTAAGGGAAATGATCATTTACAAGTGACGGTAATTTCATCTAGGTTCAATGGATTATCATTAGTTAAACAACATCAGTTAGTCTATTCTGCCTTAAAAGAAGAATTAGCCTCAGAGGCTATTCATGCACTTGCTGTAAAAACAGAAACCCCCAATTAAATCATGGAAAATCTTATTAAAGATAAAATCAAAAACCTAATAGAATCAAATCCAATTATGGTTTTCATGAAAGGTACAAAATTAATGCCCCAATGCGGATTTTCAAATAACGTAGTTCAAATTCTAAACTCTCTAGGGGTTGAATTTAGTACTTTTGATGTTCTTAGTGATTTTGAGGTAAGAGAGGGCATTAAAGAATATTCAGATTGGCCAACTATCCCTCAAGTTTATTTAAAAGGTGAATTTCTTGGAGGATCAGACATCCTTATCGAGATGTACAACTCTGGCACCTTAAAAGAAAAAATTGAAATTGAATTGGCATCCTAAAACAATTAATAATAAGTATAAATACTGACTTAAGTTAATAAAAATTAATATTTTAGATTATTTTTTTGTAAAAAAAACCTTTGTTTTCGTCACCACCAGGCTCAATAAAACTTGATGGATCTAAAATCCATCTTTCTATTAATCTTTCTAATTTATCCTGATCTCTCTGCTCTAAACTACTGCAATTCCTTAATGCTTGGAGATAACCATCACAATATAATTTGAGGTCTAACGGGGAATGAAAACGACTAACCAAGTCTTGGCAGTTATCGCAAATTGACTGAAAATGACGAATTGCTTTAGGATTTTCAAATGATGTCATAATTAGATAGATTCTGATTTTCTTTTAGCATTTGTTATACCTTATTAAGGATGATAAAAAATTGCCTGGCCCAACAGTAATTAAGAATGCAGTCAACTGAGCAAATCTTAGCTTCAACCCCTGGTAACACACAATTGCCTACGAACTCTCAGACTCCCTCAAGAGTTCTTGTTGTTGAACCTCACCCCACACTAAGAACTGTCCTTGTACAAAGACTTCGTCAAGATGGTCACCTAGCTGCAGCAGTCGGATCCGCGGCAGAAGCTGTAGACCTTTGTAGAGAACAATCACCTGACCTTTTGGTCAGTGCCGAAATTCTTGAACATAACACTGCGATGAGGCTAGCCCAACAGTTAGGATGCTCTGTTATTGTTTTAACTGCCAGATCAGGCGTTGAAGCATTAGTCAATTTACTAGATGAGGGAGCCGATGATGTTCTCAGAAAACCATTTGGTCTTGAAGAATTAGCTGCAAGATGCAGAACACTTTTGAAAAGAGGCAGAATTGGGCTACAAGAAAAAGTTGAAGTTGGACCTTTAGAAGTCCATCTTCTCCTTAGACAGGTCACATTAAGTGAGAAACCCGTGGAATTAAGCCCTAGAGAGTTTGCTTTGCTTTGTGCGCTTCTTATGCCTCCAGGGATGGTTAGAAGCAGACAGGAACTCTTGAGGATGGCCTGGCCTCCATTTAGTGGGGGACCAAGGTCAGTAGATACTCAAGTTTTAACTTTGCGAAGAAAACTAGAACAGGCAGGCTTAGGAGAAGGTGGAGGTATAACAACAGTTAGACAACAAGGATACAGATTTAGTATTGATAATATCTAAACCAAGAATAATATTATTTCTCCAATAATCATTAGGACTGATAACCATGTAAGTAATTTATAAGTCCATAGAGGGGAAATATAGGATATTTGCTTTACATCGATATCAAGATTTGTTTTTTGAGAAATCAAAGATAAGAGTTCTCCTAAATTTTCTATTCTTTGGGGAACTAAATAATTTTGGTCATTATTTAATGTAAAGTAAAAAACTTTACTACCTTGGCTAGTTGGGCGAGATTTTATTAATTTAATATCTTTCCACGAGATTTCCCAATTTTTCTTCCCGAATAGATTAGAAAGAATACTTGTTTTATAGTAAATTTTTTTATCGTTAGTTTCTACATAATCATTAGTTATACTACTTATAAAAAATAATCCTAAAAAAAACAAACTTAAAGAAAATATTTTTAATTCATCGCTTGCTAAAAATGGAATAGGAATTGTAAGCGCTAAATATAGGGAAATCAAAGAACTTTTTACAACAAATAGAGTTTCAAACTTTTCAATCATTAATCAAATACTGTTTCAGTCTGGCAAATTTAAACTGTTAAGGTTTAATTTTGCCCCTATTTTATGAGCGCATGCGTATCCACTAAAAGCAACTGCATTAAGACCTTGCCCTGGGAAACATGAATCCCCTACACAGTACAAGTTTTTAATTTTAGTAGTGTTAAAAGGCATCGGAAGAAGTCCAAGTAACTTTTTGGTTGGAATTGGGCCGTAACTTCCCTCATATCTTCCAAGGAACTTTTTATGTGTCTTTGGGGTCCCAATTTCTTTATGGTCAATATTTTTATCTAGGTTGGGGATAATTTTAGAAATCTTTTCAACTAAAAATGAAAAATAATTTTCTTTTTTTTCTAAGTACTCTTTCCTTGATAGATTTTCCCATTCCCTAATTGAAGATGGCGTAAAGGCATGAATAATATGTTTACCTTCTGGCGCTAAAGATGGATCCAACAAAGTTGGAATTGAAACAAATATCACACCTTTTTCATTTTCTAATTCTCCCCAATTCTCAACAATAATATGATGACAATTAAAGTCTTCAATTAACAAACTTTTATCTACTCCAAGATGAATTGAGACAAAAGAGGGAGAGGGTTTATAAGTTTTTGACCACTTATATTCACTTTTTGGGATATTACTAAAATTAATTAATCCTTTGTTTTTTTTATTAATTCCAAAAGTATCCCATCTTGTAGAATTGGAAACCACAATATTTGAGTAAATTTCTTCTCCGCTTGACAACTTAACTCCTACTGCTTTTTTATCTTTTAAAAGTATTTCAGTTACATTAGCTTTATATCTAACCTTACTTCCTAATTTCTCAATACCAGACACCAATTTTTCTGCAATTATTCCTACACCTCCCTTTGGATAATTTATACCCCCAACATGACGATCAGTAAAAACCATTCCTGCATTGATCATAGGAGTTTTAATAGCTGGCATTACTGACCAACAGAAACATTCAATGTCAATAAATCTCAAAAGTTCGGGATCTTTTATAAACTTGCGTGCAACATCTCCAGCATTTACTGGTAGCCATCTAGCTAAACCTAAGCAAGATAATGGTGATTTTAGGAAAACTTTAAAAAGGTAAGCAGGATCCTCTATCGATAATAGTGGCATTGAATCTAGGCAATTAAAAACGATGGCACAAGTTTCATAAAATTTCTTTATTCCCTCTTTTTCATGAGGGAAACGTTTAGTTAGTTTATTAATAAATTTCTCATATTCTCTATCAACAGAAATACTAAATCTATTTGGTAAGTGATATTCCAATTGAACAGGATCTGGAATCGTTTCGCATTTCTCATTTACGTCTTTTAGAGCTCGTGTTAGTAAATTTGTATAACCTTTTTCACCAAAGCCAAAAATCATTGAGGCCCCAACGTCAAAAGTATAACCTTTTCTTTTAAAAGATCCTCCACTACCCCCTGGAATAATATATTTTTCCAGGACTAACACCTCAGCACCTTTAGAAGCTAACTGGGATGCAGTTACCAATCCCCCTATTCCTGAGCCGATAATAATCGCATCGAAATTTTCTTTATTGGATTTCATTTTAAAAATATCGAATAATCCATATTAGTAAATCTTAAGAAGTAATTGATCTTTTTCTAAATAAGAATCCAAATTTTTTTTAAATTCCTGCAATAACCTTAGAGATCTTTCCTTATATGCTTTATACCTTAATTTTTTATCTTTTATTTTGCAAGTTAATTCGGGCATCAAGCCAAACGAGGCCGGCATGGGTTGAAATTGATTTTTTTTTCGGTTAGAGATAATTTGATTTTTATTACTTATAAAATGTACCAAAGCACCAATCATTGATTCATTAGGGAAAATTACTGGACTTTTATTTTTAATTAAAAGTGAGGCATTAATTCCTGCTAAAAGACCTCCAGCAGCAGCGGCAGCATAACCTTCTGTCCCAGTAATTTGACCAGCAGCAAGAAGTGTTTTTCTTTTTAAAAATTGAAGTGTTGGCAAGAGTAATTTGGGAGATTCTAAAAAAGTATTTCTGTGCATTACTCCAAAACGAACAAACTCAGCTTTTTCTAAACCTGGTATCATTCTAAAAATTCTTTTTTGTTCAGACCATTTTAAATTTGTTTGGAATCCAACCATATTTAGTAATTTACCATCTAGATCTTCCTTTCTTAATTGAACAATTGCATGAGGCCTTTTCTTTAATCTGTTTTGCCTATCAAATAAATCTCCCCATTCTGGATTCCATAAACCTATAGATTTCAAAGGACCAAATCTCATAGTGTCAATCCCTCTCCTTGCTATTTCTTCAATTGGCAAACAAGCTTCAAAAAAGTTTGCTGTTTCTTTTTCGAAATCCTTTAAAGAGGCCTGTTGGCCACGAATTAATTCATCCCTAAAATTCAGATATTCACTTTTATTCATCGGACAGTTGAAATAGGCCGGATCTCCTTTGTCATATCTGCTTGCTTTAAATATTATTTCTTGATTAATGGAATCCCCATAAATAATAGGACTTGCTGCATCAAAAAAATGGCAAGACTCTAAGCCTGTAAAATTTCTAATTTTACTCGCCAGTTTTTCTGATGTTAATGGGCCAGTGGCAAGTACAGTAATGTTATCTGCTTGTGGTAAATCTAATTGTTCAATTCTTAAAATTTCAACAAAAGGATGATTTGCTAATAACTCTGTCAAACGTTTACTGAATTTTGATCTATCCACGGCTAAAGCTCCTCCAGCAGGAACTGAGAATTCATCTGCTGTTTTAATTATTAAAGAGTTGAATGTTCTTAATTCTTCTTGCAGAAGACCAGAAGCTCTATCCTGACTCAAGGACCCAAAACTATTGCTACATACAAGTTCTCCAAACTCTTCAGTATGATGTGCTGGGGTTGAAGAGATCGGTCTCATCTCAACTAACTTAACCGGTATACCTCTATTGGCTATTTGCCAGGCAGCCTCCGATCCTGCAAGACCTGCCCCAATTACTATTATTTTTTTTTCTATCAAACTAAATTAATCCTTACCCAAAAAATCTCTGTTAAATTGTTCCCTTGCAGGTTTTTGTATATTGAATATGACCCAAGCAAGAGCCGCGATAATTGGTGCAAACACTACAATAGTTCTCAACATCTTAGTAAATTAATAACTCATATATCATTTTAGCTTTCAACTGAAAATAAAGAGAGAATTTTTAATCTTTTATCTTATAAGTTAAGAATTGTTTTTCAATTGTCCAGTTTAGGATAATAAGTTGTTTTTTTTGCCTTTAAAAGGGATAATTTTTAATGTACTCAATTTTACATAATGGGTCGCTAGCTCAGTGGTAGAGCATCCGGCTTTTAACCGGCTGGTCCTGAGTTCGAATCTCAGGCGACCCACATCTAATTAATTGAGTAAATTATTAATATATAGATTGTAAAAAGAATATAATTATGAAAGTTGCATAGGTATTATATATTTATTTGGCTATTATTATTTAATTGTTCGTCACACAATGTGGCGGATTACTTATTTGCCACAAATAAATTTAGTGAATTTTTTAATAAATTTTAAAGAACAATATCCTACCCTTATTATTTAGGAATCAAAATACAAATACAATTTAAAGCCTCATCAAGACGTGGAAATAGAAAGAGTTATAATTACGAAATTCAATTTAAGCCACAAATCAACAACTAAAGAATTTCCTGCCCAAATATTCCTGAAGTTTTCCAGAAAAAAAATTAATAACGAACACATATATGTATCATTTCTGTAAATAATTAGTTTCGAGCCTTTTTTAAATACTATTTTTTTTGAAAAATTAAAAAAATACTTTACAAAGCTTCATGAATCCTGTTACAATAGTACACATAAATTATTTTATTATTATGACTCCTGAAGCAGAACGTTTTACTGGTTGGGCAGCAATGTTAGGTTTCGTTGCAGCTGTTGGCGCATACGTAACCACTGGTCAAATCATTCCAGGTTGGTTCTAGGTTTTAACAACCAATCTTATAGAGAATACAAAAATTCATTGGATATTAGCAAAAACATCAAATGATAGTTTAATTTAAATTGTCTGATCGCTTATTCCTCATTAATTTTTTTAGCTGAACAAATCAAGCATGTACAATGCTTAAAATATTCGTGCAAAATAAAGGCCTTATGACTCAAGGCTTTTATTTTTTTTTGTATTTTCTTCTATATTATCTAAGCAAGTTGAACATAACAAATGTCCTTTTTTTTTCCAAAAAGTTTTAGTTGACCTCTCTATATCTTTTTTACAAATTAAGCATTTAAATATTGGGACCATCTCTTAAAATCTTTACATATACTATTGATATTAATCCTAATAATTTATTTAAACTATTAAATAAGATTAGTTTTTAAAAATACCAAATGCTTAAAATAATTAGAGAAGATATTTAAGCTACTAAAAAAATACTTATCTATGATCCTAAATAAAAACTAGATTAAAAAAAAACGCATTACAAAAAATATTTCATGAAATAAAAAAAGACCTGCTAATAAAAGCAGGTCTTTGAATGTATAGGAGATTTTCTAAATTAGATAATTAAATTTAGAAGCTGAATGAAGTCTTAACCATTAAACCTTTTTCATCATCGATTCCCTCAGCTGAGGTCTCTTTCAT